>NZ_JAKMRU010000020.1:0-24733 GCF_025772235.1 Campylobacter sp. IFREMER_LSEM_CL1085
TCTTAAAGTATCCCTATGAACACCTATTCTTCTTGCTATTTTTGAATGTGAGTAGCCTTTCTTATCCCATTTTAAAATTTGTTTTAATGCTGGATAGCATGGATTTACTTCAATTCTATTTTTTTTACCTTTGGGACGACCCAAAATCGCACCTTCCATTTTTTTTCTAGCTAAAGCCTCTTTGGTTCTTTGCGAAATTAATTGTCTTTCAATTTCAGCGGATAGAGAAAAAGCAAAAGCAATTACTTTTGTATTAATATTATCATTAAGAGCAAAATTTTCTTTGATAGAATATATAGTGATATTATTTTTAATACACCAGTTTAATTTCTCCATAATATCTAAAAGACTTCTTCCTAATCTTGAAAGTTCCGTAACAACTAAGGAATCTCCATTTTTTAATTTTTTAAATAATCTTCCTAAATTTCTATGATCTATTGCTATTTTTCCGCTAACAACTTCTTGCACAAAGTAATTGATTTTAATTTCATTTCTTTTACTCCACTGAAGTATTTCAAATTTTTGATTTTCAGTGTTTTGTTTGTCAGTGCTAACTCTTATATAAGCATATATCATTGATGTTTCCTTGTAATAAAATAAAGATTGTTTATATCAAAAAAGGTATGATTTTTCTAGTTTAAAATAATTAACCCCTCAAGCTCAACATTAATCACTTGTAAAAAACAAATTACTCTTATCTTAGTTTTTAATGACTAAGATAAGAGTAATTAGAGTTATCATAAAGATAACAATTTTTTCCATTTTAACCTCCTTTTAATTTAAAATTGCCAAATTATATTTAAAAGGAAAATTTCTTACATAAAAGCTTCTTTAAACTTTTTCATTTTTATATAGTTTAAGATTATTTTTATTTATTTTATGTTTTGTGAGCTTTTAATCTATAAGTGAATAAAATTTTATATGATGTAGTTTTTAGAGCTTTAAGATAAAATAATATTGTTCAAACTTAGCAAATAATATTATATAAAAACAAATATCTTTATAACAAGCCCTCAACCCTGCTAATATGAAGGCTTATGTTTTAAGGATAAACTAAGCAGGGTTTTTCTAAAATGTTTTTTAAGAAATTAGAAATTAGTTCTTATCTTAGTTTTTAATGACTAAGATAAGAGTGATTAAAGTGATCATAAAGATAACAATTTCACTCATCTTAACCTCCTTTCGACTTTAATAAAGCCTCCATTTGGTTAAATCCTTAAAACAATAAAATTATAATTATTTTTGCTTTAGTTTGTGATTAAATTCTAGTGTTTTCTTTTAACCCTTTAAAACCGACATAAATGTTGAATTAAAAGCTATTAATCAAACATTGAAAGTAAGTGCTAAAATACAAGTTTCTGACTTGTTTTTTACTATAGGAGAAAGTAATTATAATTATACTGTCGGAGAATTTGGCAATAATGGTTATGGAGGGCAAGGATATTATAAAAATCATTATAGAGAAATACATATTACTAGAGTTTATAATCAAATGCCTACTATGGAGCTATATATTTTTGGTTTTAATAATCAAAATGACGCTTGGAATGCTAAAAATAATATGAGTTTTACTTATCAATCAGCTTATGGTGGTAATAGTAAATATCCATTTATATTTTGTATTAAAGGAATGGAGCATGATAGTATAGTATGGAGTCCAAAAGGCGATGGAAAAAGCGAACAATTTCCTCCAAATAAATGGGGAACTATTATAGTAGATTTTGGTGGAACTAATATTAATTGGGGAAGTGTTTGTCCTCCAGCTACTAAAAAATACAACGGAATATATACTTTTAAAACCACTTACAAGGGCAAAACCTATACGAGTATTTTACATTTGAAGTTAAATGAATAAGTTGTATTTTTTATTGATTTGTTTTAACCCTTTAATAACGACATAAATATACTAGCTAAAGCTTTTAATCAGGTATTAAAAGCTAATGCTAAGATTAGCGTATTTCAAACAAGGGGGATATTAGGACACCCTACTGGAAATAGAAATGGAGGAGATGGAAGAACTACATTATTAGGAACTAATAATGGGATAGATGGGCAAGTTTTTGGAAATTATACTAATGAACATTCTACTTTTACATTAACACATCATAATGGTAATTTTGATTTAGGAATTTATGGTTATCAAAACACTAATGATATATGGAATGCAAATATAAAAATAACCTATACGCCAGCTTATGGGGGTAGTCAAAAATGGAATTTAAGTTATTTTATTAATTCAAAATCCTATCATTTAGGAAATACTTATTTTCCTTTTGATATGAATCATTATACTTATTTATTATTTAGTAAAGAAGAAGCTTCTATTCCAACCAAACAAAATAACGGAATATATAAGTTTGAGGATCTAAACAATAAATACATAAAGCCCACTTATTTGCACTTGAAATTACCTTGAAATTCTAATGAATTTTTAAATAGCCTATATAAAATTTAATTTTTTATAGGCTAAATGTTTATTCACTTAATTTTAAGTGCAAAATACTCGTATAGGTTTTACCCTTATAAGTGGTTTTAAAAGTATATATTCCGTTGTGTTTTTTATGAACAGAAATGCAAGTATTTATTCCAAAATCAATTCCCCCAAAATCAGCAATTAATTGCCCCCATTTACTTGAAGAAAATTGTTCGCTTTTTCCATCGCCGTTGCGTTGTAAATCATGTCCTTCTCCAGATCCAATAGCACAAAGCATATTATATTTGGTATTTCCTCCATAAGCAGGTGTATATGTAAATTTTATATGATGTTTGGCAATATTAACATCTTCCTTGCTTTTAAATCCAAAAATATTAATATCCATAGTAGGCATTTGATTATAAGCTTTAGTAATATGCATTTCTCTATAATTGTTTTTATAATATCCTTCTCCACCATAACCATTATTGCCAAATTCTCCGACATTTTGAAAATTAGTTGAACTTTCTCCTATGGTAAAAAACAAATCTGAAACTTGTATTTTAGTTCCTAAATTTAAACTTTGTCCCAAGCTTTTTGCATTAGTATTTATGCTGTTATTAAAGGGTGATTTTCCTTGTCCATTTAAATAAGCCTCGCCTTTAGCATTAAATTTATTGTCTTTTGAGGTAATTTTTCCATCTCCACTTAAAGTCCATTCTACACTTGCATTTGGTTTTCCGCCTTTAACAGTTACTTTGAATGTTTCATCGCCTACAAGTTCAGTTTTATCACTTGAAATGCTTAATTTGTATTGATATAAATTAATATCATTCATAGTAAAAGTTTCTTTAGTATCCCCACTTTTAATATATTTAAATTGTGGTTTTATTTTTTTAATTTTAAAATCACTTATCTTGTGATAAGCAATTGTCGCTTCGCCTTTGTTATTTACTTGCACACTATCGCTTTTTGGTTTAATTACTCCATTTGTAATAGGTTCTATTATGCTATCAGGTAAAAGTCCTTTTACTAAAATAGAATAATCTGTATCATAATCTATTGTATTGTTATGTTTGCCATAAAGAGTAGAATTAAATACTGGATATGTTATTACTGGACTAAAGGTTCTTAAATCATACACAATAGTTTTATTTGAATTTTTTCCTACACCTGAAGTAACAATTTTGATAGGAGTTTTAAATGGAGTTTTTGAAGTCAATAAAGCTTTAGCTTCTCCATTTTGATCAAAGCTTAGCTCTTGTTTACGTAATGTGCCATCGCCAGTTAAATCCCATTCTACTTTTTCATTTGGCTTTCCTCCCGTAACTTTAACTTCAGTTTTATCTAAAACTAAATCTTTTGTAGCTAAGCCATTTTCATAAGCGTCAAGCTTATCTTTTTCACTATCCATTGCTAAAGAATATTGATAAAGTTTGATATTATCTTTAACTTCAATTTTATTTACAAGACTTTGATTATAAATAGCTATAATTTCTAAATTTTTAACATTATAATCTTTGATTGCTTCAAATACTACTTTACTCTCGCCTTTTTCATTTGAAGTAGTTTCTTTGTTATTGCTAATTTTAATTTTCTTACCACTATTAATATCTTTTGCTATCCATTCTACTTTAGTATTTGGCATTAATCCCGTAAGTTTAACTTCAAACTCACTCACATAATCAATTGTTCCATTTTCAAATAAAGCATTTGTAACTGGGTGCTTGTGAGTTGGTAAAATCATAGTGGCTTTATAATTTTTAACCTCTAATTCTTTGCTTTTTTCACTCACTAATTCATCATTAGTATTTTTAGCAAAGATTTTAACCTTACCATTATTTTCTAAGCCTACGATTTTAACTTTGCTTTCGCCTTTATTATCTGCAATAAGTTGTAATTCTTTAACAGTAGAGCTTTTGTTTTCATTTTCTAAGATAAATAAAGCTTTATCCTCGCCCTCTAATCTCCACTTTACATTAGTTTTATTTGGGCGTAAATTTTTATAAGTAGCAATTGCAATTTCTTTATTTCCTATGACTTCTTTATCAATACTTAAATCATTATCGTTATTACCAAATACCATAATTTGCACAGGTGCTTTAAACTCAACTCCATTAACACTAGCAATAACTTTAACTTCTTCTTTATCTTTCATAGTATTATCAGCTTTATATTTGATAATAGCTTCACCATTGTTATCAGTTGTATCTGAAGTATTTGTTTTAATCAGTTCGCCTTTGCCTATTAATCTCCAAACAACTTTTAAATTATTAGCTAAATTTCCACCTGCTAAAGTGATAAGACTTTCTTCAAATCTTTCTATTTTTTCAGGATCTGCTTTAATTTTAAAATCAAGTTTTATGATTGAAATAGGAAATTTACCATTTGCTTCGCCAGCTACAGCGTTTAAATCGGTTTTTGGAGTGCAAGAGTGAATAATTTGCACATAAACTTTTCCGCTATTGTCTGTAATATAATCAAAACCTTTTTCAAATACTACACAAGAATGAGTTGGTGTAACTCTCATAGGAGTATTTTTTACTACTTCATCAAAGCCATTTTTCAATAATATACAATGTTTATCATTACCCAAATCTCCACAATAAGAAATATGATACTTATTTGGAGTTGCTCTATATTCAAGAACCATAGAATAATCTCTATCAATAAATTGAGTTCTAGTGCCTTCAATAGTATTACTAATTCCTGCTAGTTTTGGTTCAAATGCTAATTTCATAGCTTTTTCATCAAGTGGTATATTAATGTTTGCATTAATTGAAGTATTCTTTTTAGAACTCTCTGCACTTCTGCTATGACTTAAAGTAAAAGTTAATGCAGGGAATGGAGAATATGAAATTCCCCCTTCATATATTAATGGATTTTTCTCTAAATCATCTACGCTATTTGCTCCAAAAACACCTACTTTATCGCCATACCATTGTCCCATTTTTGCAAAAACTGAAACATTAATAAGAGAAGGAAAGGCATATTTTATTTTTGCGTCCCAACCATTTGCAGGGCGTTCTTGCACATAATCTTTATCAAAATCATAGCTATCTATCCAATTACTCAATCTTTGATAAACATTTGCATTAAATGCGAGTGTATCTACCATAGCTTCAGCACCTAAAGACATTCTTTTATGTCCTCTGCTAAAATCATGATCATAGACTGAGTTTAGTCCTAACATAATATTACCTGAATTATTTAAAGCTGTTGCATTTGGATAATATCTTATACCCCCACCAAAGTGTCCTATGGTTCTATCATTAGCAAATTCGCCTATACCACTTTGTAAAAAATAAGATATTTTTGGATTATCTTCACTTACAATAGGTAAAAGTGCTTTAGCATTACCACTAAAACCGCTTCTTTCGTTGTAATTAAATGAAAAATCTGTATTAATAGAAGTATTTAATGAATCAATAAATTCTTTAGCTAACTCATTTGCACTTGCATTTAAATAAGAACTTGCCATATTTTTTACAATTTCTTCTTTGCTCTTGCTATCTTCACTATCATAAATAGCACCAGCTGTTTGAATAACTTTCATTACTTTATTTGAAAATTCTTGATCTTCTTTGCTTAAATTATCATCTTTTTTACTATCATTTAAAGCTTCTTGTGTTTTTAAATTTTCATTATAATAGTTTGCATTTGTAGGGTTTTCAAGATAAACAGTTTCAAAAGGTTTTTTGATAATTTTTTTGTCTTTAAAATTAGTATGAGTGTGTTCTTTGATAACTTCTTTATCATCAAACTCAAGCCACTTAGCTGAAATATATTCTTCTTTATTTGCTAGTTTAGCCCATTTAGTGCCTGTTTCGTTAGTTATAATATTTTCAATATCTAATATTCTATTTTTTCTATAAATTTCTACTTGTTTACTTTTTACATTTGGTTTTTCTCTTGAGATTATGCGATGAGCTTTTACTTTTGCTTTTCTTATAGTTTGTTCTTGAAAATTTGTATTATCTTCTTCATTATTAATTTCTTTTAAATTATTATCAAGATTATTTTTTCTTGAATTAGTTGTTCTTTTTTAGCAATTAATTCATTATTGTTTGAATTATTACTTAATTCTTTATCTATACTTCTGATTTCTTTGTTTATTTTTGCATATTTAGCATAGATTTCTTGCTCACTAAGTTCTTTGCTATCTTTTTCTTCTTTTATAATTTCACTAGCTTCATTAACTTGTGTTTCTTCTTGTGATTGAATAGTGTTTGTGTTTTGGGTGCTTGAAGGTAAAATTTCATTATCAGTATTAGCTGATGAAATAATTTTTTTACTTAATATTTCAATCTCACTATCTACATTGTCAAAAATAATACTTGAATGTGTTTGATTTATTAAAGATGAACTTAATAAAAAAGACAACAAGATTTTTCTTAATATCCTTTTTTTTGGATATTTTGTTTTTAAAGATTTTTTATATAGTACTGATTTCATTTTACCCTCTTTAGTTCTTATTAAAATACTTCTTCTTCCGTATTATCTGTTTGAGCAAAATTTTCAACAGAATTATCTTCTTTAGTTGCTTGGTGATCTATATTTTGCTTTTCTTTTTGATGGACAAATTCAAAATTATCAACTATAACTTGAAAACCAGTTCTTTTATTTTGATTTTCATCTTCATAAACTGAAGTAAAAATCCTTCCTTTGCATAAGAATTTATCTCCTTTTTTTAAGTAATTTGCTAAAGCATTTACCCTATTTGTTCCAAAAACAACCAAAGGAATCCAATCTGTGTGTTTTATTTCCTCATTTGCTTTTTTAGTAATAGTCGTAATTGCTAAACTATTTTTCGCTAAAAGTTCTTTTTTTCCTTGAGATACTTCCCAATCTTTACCAAGAAAACCACATAATACTACTTCATTCATTTTTTCATCTCCTTATTTTAATTTTGGCTTATTTTTTTCATCAAAACACATAAACTTACAACCATTTTTATACTCACTACATCCCCACCAATAAGTCCCTTTTGTGTTTTTTCTTCTTATTAAATAACCATTTTTACATTCAGGGCAACTATATTGTTTTTCTTTTGATAATTGTGAGAATTGATTCATACTCCCATTTTCTTTTATTTTCAAAATTTCACTATTAACCTCCTTTAATATATTTTGTAAGAAATCTTCTTTTTTTATTGCGCCTTGTTCAATCATTTTTTGTTGCTCAAACCATAAAGCAGTCATATCAGGATATTTAAGAGTTTCAGGTGCTAAAGATATTAAGAGTCTTCCTTTTTTGGTAGATTTAACAACTTGTTTTTTATCTTTACTTACCTCAATATATCCTTGCTCAATTAAATTTTTAATATGAGTTGATCTAGTAGCAGGTGTTCCAATACCTCCATTTTCGCCTTTTTTGTCTTTATCTTTTTCAATTAGTAATTTTTTTATTTTTTCATCTTTCACATATTTAGCAACACTATTTAAATCCTTTAATAAAGAATCCATCGTGTAATAAGGACGCGGTTTTGTTTGCTTTTTCTCTATTTCAATATCTTTAATTTTGCAAACACTATTATTCTCTATTAGTGAAATGTCTAAATGATTATTAGTATCTTCATTGTCTTTTTCATCACTTTGCTTGAAAAATTTTCTAAAACCCTCGCTAATATTTTTGCTTCGAGAAATGCTAAATACACTCTTATCATAAGTTTGTATCTCAAGATTTGTAACTTCATATTCTCTTGGTTTAAAAAACTGAATCACAAATCTTTTTGCTATTAAAATATAGATATTCTTTTCTTCTTCTTTTAAAAGCCCACAATCAAAATTGTTTTGAGTTGGTATTATTCCATAGTGAGCGGAAATATTTTTATCATTAAAAGCTTTGCTTTTAATGCTTAAATCACTCTTTTCAAGCAATAAACTTAAATCACTATCATTATTTTTTATATTTAATTTAATAGAATTTAAAATATTTGGAGCTTGTTCAAACATTGTTTCAGGTAAGTATTGACAATCTGATCTATTGTAAGTTATGGCTTTATATTTTTCTCTTAAATTTTGAGTGATTTCTAATGTTTTATCAGGTGAATAACCATATAATTTAGCACACTCTGCTTGCAAAATTAAAAGACTATAAGGCAAAGGGGGATATTCTTTCTTTTTTTCTTTAAAAACACTAATTAACCCCGTTTTATTAATGTTGATTTCTTTTATTTGTTTAGCAATATTTTCATCGATAATCTTTTCTTCTGTTTTTAATCTTGCATTAAATACTTTTCCATTTATTTCAAATTTTCCTAGCAATGAATAATAATCTATGCTTTTAAAATTTTCATATTCATTATCTCTTGCTGTTATAAGCCCTAAAATTGGAGTTTGAACTCTTCCTAAAGTAAGAACTTCTCTAAAACCACTTTTTTGCTGTGCTACACTTGTATAAGCTCTTGTAAGATTAATACCTACAATCCAATCAGCTTGACTTCTTGCAAATCCTCTTTCACTCATTCCTTTAAATTGAGAATTCGGCTTCATTTTAGAAATTTCAGCTTTAACTGCTTTTGGAGTTAAATCATTAATCAAAACTCTAAAAACAGGTTTTTTTGTTTTTGAATACTGAATAATTTCATCAATAAGAATTTGACCCTCATCATCTGCATCACCGCAATGAACAATACTATCTACTTGATCATTTTTAATCAATTTGCAGATAATTTCTAATTGTTTTTTGCTATTATTTATAGGAATATATTTAAATTCTTTAATGTCCAAAGGCAAATCATTTAAATTCCACAACTTCCATTTTTCATTATAAAATTCAGGTGTTGCTAATCTCAATATATGACCAAAAGCCCAAGTAATTAAATTATCGCCTTTTTGAATATAACCTTCAAATTTCTTAACATTACCATCTAAGCCTTCTGCAATTGCTCTACCAAGTTCAGGTTTTTCCGCTATAAACAATCTCATCTTTTACCTTTTATCTTTATTTGTTTTACACCCTTGTAATAAGGGTGTAAAATTTATCTTTCGATATCTTTTTCTTTGCTTGGAGCTTGAGTTTCTTGCTCTATTGTTTGTTCTTTAGAAAAACCATCTTGTTGTTTTGCTTTTTGCTCTTTCATTTCGGCTTCATTTTTTATCTCAAAACCAGTGCTTCTAACAATAGCTAGATAGCCATCACCTTTTTCAAGTTTAATCTTTTCTAGCTCTTCTTTAATTTCTTTATTAGTAAGCTTAATGTTTGTGTCAAGATAAAAACTTTTGCTACCATCTTGGTTTTGAAATTCGCTAATTCCAATTCCTTCAACTAAAGCTTTTCCAGCTTCTCTTTTATCGTTGATTGTGTAGTAAAATCTGTCAGTTTCTTCATTCCAGTTATTATTAATAAAGATATGGTTATCTCTATTACTTCTTTCTTGCGGATCTGTTGGTAATAAAACAATGTTGAAATTTTCTTTATCTCTTCTTACAAAGTAATTTTTCCATTCGTTATTTACTTTAAAAGAAGCTGTTACAGCTCCCTTATCCATTCCAACAACTTTTCCAGCCTCTTCTATCACATCAACTAAAGCAGTAGCAACTTGTCTTTGCTTAATTTCACCTGTTTGAGTGTCTTTATAGTTTAATGCGTTATTTACATCAACCATAAGTCTTGGATGATTTCCATTTGATAATCTTACGAATGCCATTTTTTTCTCCTTAATAAAAATTTTTATGTTTTGTTTTTTGTTTTTTGGTTTTTGGTTTGGGAATTTAAAAAAAATATATATAATTACATGTTCATTCACCTCCTTGTAGTGTGATATGAATGCCATTCTCATCTTTATTAAGAATGGTTTTGTTTTTTGGGAAGCTCAAAGTTAAGCTTTTGTCTTTATTTTCTTTTATAATGATAGAGCTTAACTTTTGGGCGTTTTGGGTTATTTTTTTATAATCTTCGTATTTTAAGTATACGATGAAAGAAAAAACTCCAAAAGAAAACCCAAATAAAACAAAAAACATCAATGAAACAATCATAGTTTGTTTGATATTTTTAGTTAGCTTCGAAAAAATTTTAGAAAAATCTAAAATTGCATTTTTTTCTTTTTCTAAAAACACTTTTAAAGTTTGATCATATGTTTGTAAGCTATCACTTAATCTAGCTTCGGTTTTTGACCTAAAATCCTTTAAATCATCATTACTTACTTTTAAAGCACTATTTAATGATTCAAGAAATGTATTATCAAAATTAACTAAAGAATTATCAAGTGCAGTTTTTAGTTCCATTGCTTTTTGACTAAATTCTTCTATTTCTAATTTTGAAAAAGATGAGTTCAAACTATCAAGTTCTGTTTTAATCAAAAGCGTTTTATTGATTATTTCCAATTCTTCTTGACTTGGGGGATTTTTAAAATACGAAATTAGAGAATCAATATTCATTTTAAGTTTATAAAAATTTTGCTCTAAATCTTTAAAAATTCCTTCTTTGGTATTCTCATCAAGAACATTATTTAAGCCTATATTGATAGTATTATTAATGATTTCTAAGATTTTTATCTGCTCATCAATAATTTCTTGATAGTTGCAAATTTTTACTTCATCAAGTAAAGAATTATTCATATCTTCTTGATCTATTTGCTCATCAAGTAAGCTTTGATTTTCTTCAGTCATTTTTTATCCAACATTTTTTATTAATAAAAATCTTTTTATAAAAAACCCATTTCCACTTAAAACCTACTCTCTCGCGATGTTTCTCTCTTAAATTATCAGGAAGTAAGTTATATTCTTGTTCAGAAATTTCTTTTAATTCATAACCTCTTTTCCAACTGACATCCTCTATAAAATTTTTAGAGCATATATACTCAAAACCTTGATAATCAGTATAAGAACTAGATTGCAATAGGTAACAAGATTGCGATAATTGTGGATTTATTCTATATCCATAATGCTCTATTTCTTCACATGATCCATCATCACATACTCTTTCTACCCATAAAAGTTTTTTTTCTACTCTTTTATTAAGTTCTTCCAAAGAACATTCACCATCTAAATGAGCTAAAATATCATTCTTATATTTAAGCATTTCAGTATCACTATTATCCACAGGGCAAAGATTTAAAAAAGCTTTTCTAGCATTAATTGTTTCCCAAGGTTTTTTAAACTTAATTGCAAAATATCTTGCAATTGCTGCATTACATTCAGGTGGTTTAATAGGCGAAGCTAAACAAAGCATAGCTTCACAAGCATATCTAGTATCCCCACTTAAATAATCCAATTTTATAGCTTTTAAATTTGAGAACATAAACATAGCTAAAATTATTGATATCAATTTTATTTTCATTTTTTATTCTCCTTTTTTTTAATTTTTTTGGCTTCTTGTATCATTTTCTTTTCTACAATTTCATCTTGATTAATGGTTTTAATCACGGTTGGTTTAATCTCATTATTATCAAATAAAGAATTACTCATTTATCTCTCCATCTTTTGCATGAAAAAAAAGCATATTGATAGTATTTTTATCTCCCTTAATAATGCTTATAGGCTGTAAGATCATTTCTGCTTCAACACCATTTTTTTTAAAATACTCTTCATATTCTTGAATGATATTTTTTTCGCCTATTAAGATAATTCTTTTTGCATTATGAGCCAAAAGAAAAGTTTTTACTATTTGTTCATTAGTGAGCAAGCCTTCTTTATTTTTTATAAGCTCTATTTGATAAATCCAGTCCATATTGCTTAACTTTGAATCTTTAGGAACAAATCTATATTTTTCCTCCAATAAAGAATTATTCAAGGTTAGCTTTGAACCGCCTTCAAGTTTTTTAGGTTTTGGTGCAGAACTTGCACATCCTATAAAAATTACACTTGCTAATAAAAGCAAACTAAGCGTTTTTTTCATTATTTTCTCCTGTTGTTGGTATTTGTATGCGACACTCTCCTCTTTGAAAAGCTCCTTTTAAGATATGTTCTTTAGGTATGCCTTTAATTTTTGCCAAAGTTGGAGAGACTTGTTTAAACTTATCAATAAAATATGGATCGTTATAATAAAAAGCTTTTTTGCATAAAATAGGCTTTCCATTATCTATAGTAATAAGCTCATCTTCAAAAGACATTTCTCGAAGTTCTTGTGGAAGCATTAATGCCCTACTTGCTTCACTATAACTTGTAGATCCACCACTTGCCCCTACACTTCTTGATCTTGTTTTAAATGTAGTATTACCAAGTATTCTACTAATCTCCTCTGCATCTTCTTGCTCTCTTGGGGTATAAAAAATTTGACAAGCATGGTTAGTCAAAAGAGTTTTTGCTCCATCATCCCCATATCCATCAGGGGCAGGTGCTTTAAGTTGAGATTTTGATTGATAAATCATCAAAGAACGCATTAAATAACCTGCCATAAAACTTACTGCTGAAAGGTATATAGGAATTTTTCTAGGTGCTGTAAATTCATCCATAAGCATTAAACAAGTATATTTAATTTGTGGATTTTGTTCAGGAAGTTCTTTTGTATTCAAAAGAATTAACTGCGACCAAAAAATATTCAATATAAATTTTGCATTAGTTAATTGATCAGGGGTTATGCCTATATAAATAGTCATTTTCTTTTTGCGTAAATCTCTCAAATCAAAATCACTAGTTTGAGTAGAAAGTTTTAATACTTCTGCTTCAAAAGGAGTTAAAGGCTCGTTAAAAGAAGACATAACTCCTGATTTTGTATTATCACTTGAAATACTAAAATAAGTTTCTAACCTTCTTTTTGTGATATCTGAAAGCAGATCATCACAATTTGATAAGTACTTATAAGTATTATCAAATCCATTTATTTTTTTACCCTCATATTCAAAAGTAAAACCTTT
The DNA here is from genome assembly GCF_025772235.1 of Campylobacter sp. IFREMER_LSEM_CL1085. Taxonomy (NCBI): domain Bacteria; kingdom Pseudomonadati; phylum Campylobacterota; class Epsilonproteobacteria; order Campylobacterales; family Campylobacteraceae; genus Campylobacter; species Campylobacter sp. IFREMER_LSEM_CL1085. The sequence continues at coordinate 13,212 of NZ_JAKMRU010000020.1, forward strand.
TGAAAGTTGTAATATTCCAAAAAAACTAAATTCTGTTTTTAAGTTAAATGTTTCTAAAAAAAGTTTCCCATCTTCTTTTAAATTTAAATCTTTCCACAAATAACAAAGTCCTATAAATAGGTTTTGTGCAAGACCATTAAAGAATTGAGTTGTAGAATCCCCTTCTTTTGGATAAATGATATTTGCTAAATCCATTAGCTGACTATCACAATTATCACTATCACTCATATCTATATAAGTTAAAGGGTTGTAACGATGAGTTCTTTTTGAAAATGGATTAAAAAGAAAAACATCTTGACCCAAAACTTCTTTTCTATATTTACTTGTAAAATCAAAACATTCTTGTTTTATATCCTGAACAACAGCACTCTCTTTCCAGTCCATTAAATTTGGTATTACAATACCAACCCCTTTACCACTTCTTGTTGGAGCTCCCAAAGCCACAAACTGAGGACCTTTAAATCTTAAAAATTTTCCCTTATATTTTCCGATGATTATTCCATTGTCTGAAAATAATTTCATTTTTTTAATTTCTGCTAAATTTGCAAATCTTGCCTCGCCAAATTGAGTTTTTTTGCTTTTAGCTATTAATGCTAAAAGCGTTAAAACAATAACACTAAAACCAAACATACCAAAGAAAGAAATATAAGCTTTTGGGTAAGCATTTATTAATGCCTCAAAAGTGAATTTAAGATTGTAAAATCCAAGAATTCTTTTTAAGCTTACATCATTAAGATAAAACATCACAAAAGGACTTAAAAAATAAGCTATTAATAGTGAAAAAATACTTATAAAAACAAGCATTACAATCTTATCTTTCATTTTCTATTCCTTTTATTTTTGTAGAAAAGCTTTCTAATTTTTGTTTAAAATAATTAGAATTTTTTTCTTGTTTTAAAGATTTTTCTTCATAATAAGCTTTAACTTTTGGATTTTTAAATTCCATTCTCTTATTAAGATTTCTATCAGAATAAAAAGTTATAATAATTTCATCAGAGGGGGATAGTGGCGGGATGAGACCCTCCCCTTTGATCTTATCAGTAGCAACTCTAAAACGAATGCCTTCTTTATTTTCCCATTCATATACTTTTCCACCTCTTCCATCATCAAATGGTTCTTTAAAGACTTTCAAATATTCTCTTATAAAGTTACCAAGATTTAAAAGCTCTTCAATCTTTATTTCTCCTTCGCTTTCTTTTGCTAAATGTAATTTGATATGTTCAGCACCTCTTCCTTTGTCTCTTTTTGTGTTATGCCAACCCTTAACATAATGGACAACATAATCAATGATTGCCTCTTCAATAATCTCTAATTCTGTATTAATTGGAGTTGAGTTTTTATCGTTAAAACTCACATTATAAATTCCTCTTTTTTCTTTATTTGCCATTTTTCATCTCTTTAAAATATATTTGACTAATATGTCTTTTTCCATTATGAGCTCTAATATGGACAACTACATCAATAAGATTTTTAAGCATATCTTGTATTTTTTCAAAAGGTATTTTTTGACCTTGAGTATTTTGTAAAGTCATCAAAGCCAAACGCTCGAATGTTTCAGAAGTGCTTCCTGCATGGCAACTTGTAATGCTACCACCATGCCCACTAGAAAGAACATTGATAAAATCATAAGTTTCAGCACCTCTAAGCTCTGCCAATAAGATTCTATCAGGCTTCATTCTAAGACACGATTTTAAAAGAGTTGCAGAATTTAAAAAATCTTCATTTTTAGCTTCACTAGGATAAAAAAGCTGTACAAAATTTTTATGCTCATAAAATTTTATTTCTTCAACATCTTCTATAGTTATAATTCTTTGTTCTTTGGGAATAAAATCAATTAAAGTTTTCATAAAAGTTGTTTTACCGCTTCCTGTACCTCCTGCTATAATGATATTTTTTTCATACTCTACTGCTTTACAAATAAAATCTTTAAAATTTTTAGCCTCATAAAGCTTTTTCAACTCCTCATCCAAAGGATTTGTTATAAAATGATCAGTTTTTATTTCTTCAAAAAGACCACTTTTAACATGATCTTGTATTAAAAATCTTTTCTCACTTGGTTTTCTAATTGTAATTGAAATATGCTCTTTTTTAGTCGCTGGCGGAATTACTACCTGAACCCTTTCACCTCCATGTAATATACAAGAAAGGATAGGGCGTGATTCATCTATCTTATCTTCTTTAAAAGAAGCTAAAGAAGTAGCAAACGATTTAGAAGCTTCATAATCTAATTTACTTGTTTCTTCTTGCCATTTTCCATCATTAGTTTGTATGAAAATATTTTTTTTGCCGTTGTAGCATATTTCAGTTACGCTGGAATTAGCCAAATGTTTTCCAAAAAAATCATTAGCTAATTTTTCTAGGGTTCTTGAATTACTCATTAAAAGCCCTTTCTTTTTAATTGATAAACCTTAGAAAAATCAATATCTTTATTAACATATACACCTACTAAATCACCGTGATTTTTGTAAAGAGTTGGTTGGATATTAATCATTTTTTCTAAAGCAGTATTAGCTATTTCACGAGAAGTTTCTCTTGAATTTTCCGTATAATCAACGCTATTTTCTTTTTTATTAATAACTTGATTAGCTAAAATATTTAAAGAATCATCAATTATTGATAATAAAATAGCTGAACCAAAGCGTTTCATATAATGATGATCTACCCATCCTTGTATTCCACTTGCTCCAAGCTCATCAGTTGCACCTGAATAAACTGGTATAATAATATTATTAGGCGTTCTTATTTCTTGCCAAATAACAAAAAGCCTATCCATACCATCATTTAATTGTCCTGAACTAAAACTTCCTGTAATGGTGCTTCCTTTTTCAATTAAAAGAACATTGCCATTTGAAGAATAAACATCATTTGAAACAATACAAGCAATACCCCCTTTAATAGTGCTAACTAAACGAGTTTTTAAAGAACAACCTATATAAGTTCCTTTGGATAATAATAAATTTGGATCAAACTGACTAACACTAGCACTAGTTGGGGTAAAAACATCGCCGATAAAATCATTTGATCCATTAGATAATAAAGCATTATCTCCTTGCATAGGTTTAGAATTAAAAATATTATTTGAGCTTTCTTGTGTATTGTTTTCTTGTGCATTAAAAGCCCCACCATCACTACTACTACTTACCACAACTAACCCTGCACCTTTTACTATTCTTGGTTGTAAAGGTTTTGAGATAAGCTCGAAAGGATTTTCTTTTGGAGTTACTTCAACGGGTTTTTCCTGTTCTCTTTCTTTCAATACTTCTTCAAAACTCTTTGTTTCTTCTTTAACAGGTTCTTCTTTTTGAGGCAAAATAAAATCTTTTAATTTCACACTACTAGCAATGTCTTTATTAACTTCTTTTGCTTGTGTATTTGCAGTATCATCACTACTACCAATAAAAGATTTTGCAAAGATATATGCAAAAATCAATAATATAAATACACAGGCAATAAAGAATACATAGATTTGAATTTTTTTAACATTAACGCTTTGTGCTTGCAACTCACTTTGTAAATCCATATCTTTTAATTCTTGTTTTTCTTGATTACTCATTGCTCATTTCCTAATAAAGATTGTTCTAGTAAAAGTGTTTTACTTGGATCGTTTATTACTCTTTGTATATTTTCATTAGAGGTTTCTCTAGTTTTATCTAAAGGATTTTTTCCATAGCCATTATTAAAAATTCCAACAACCTTATCTCCACTTCTTAGTAGAATTTGTTTTGCAATTTTTTGAACTACTAAAACATCATATTTTCCATCTTTTTTAATGTGAGTATTTAAGATCATTTCTTTGCCGTTTTCATATAAAAATACACTCGGAAATGTTTTTGTGTTATCAAAACCTAAGTAAGTAAAAACACCATCATCATAAGCATAATTTGGTGCTATATCTTCACTTCCTTTATTCGCTTTCATTAAAAAATCCCAGTTTCTAGGAACTATATTTTTATCAAGCTCTTCTCTTACAATTTTCTTTTCTAGCTCTTTTTTTATTTTATTCTCTTGCTTTAAGATTTTATCAGCGTGGCTAAAAGACAATTTATAAGTTGCTTGCTTGCTATCATTAGTTAGCAATAAATCAAAAATATAAGTTTTTAAATTAGTGGTAACAATTAAATTTGTTTTCCAGTCTTTTGGATTTGGATCAACAATCATCTCTTTTTGCTGACCTTGATTATAAGGATCATTTTCTACAAAAAGTCTAGTTTTATAAGCTTTTGGTTTAATAAATAAAAGATTTTTTTTCTCTATTAAATCCCAACCTTCAGAAAATCCTGTAGCGGTATTTATAATGACTTCTTCATCGCTAAATTCAATCATACTTACAAAACCATTTCTAGCTACCATTTTAAAAACATCTTTAGAGTTATACTCAGCATGTGCTACGCGTTGATCGTATTCTGATTTTTGCGGTTCATTTAATGCAAAAACAGGTAAAGCCAAAAATGAAAAAGAAAGGGCTAGGCTAATATTTTTTATCATCTTATTTCCTCATCAACTCTATAGTTAGTAACCTTAAAGCCAAGAGGGTTTAAAATTCTATTTTCTTCACTTGTTTTTGCTAGTAAAAAATCATATGCTAAGGTTATAACTTTGGTTGATTGTTGTGTGCTTTTTGTTACAGAATCTTTTTTAGTAATTAATGCTCTTATAGTAGAGGTTTTTACTCCATTGCTATTTCCAAGAACAATACTTAAAATCTTAACGCTTACTTCAACATTATCTTTATAAATTTGATCTAAAGCATTATCACCAGCATAGATAGCTCTATACTCATTTGCAACATTTTCATCACTCATTAATTGAGTAAGAACATAATCTTGATTTAAAAACTTATAATAATAACCTTCTCTAGCTTTTATATATTGAGAGATAAAGTATTTATCTAAAGCTTCAATAGAACTAATTTGCTCTTCTTGTAAGCTAGTAATAATATCCACCATACCAGTAGTATTATCCACTCTAATCACATAAGGTTCAGTAGTTTTTAATGGTGTTAAGAAAATTACAGCAATTACAGCAATAATTGATATTGCCATACTTATAAATGCAACTAACCAAGCTCTTTGATTTGATTTTTCAATCAAATATCTTACACTTGCTTCAAAATTCAAAGCATTAGAATTAATTTCATTTTGGTTTTTCAATTTTATGTTTAAAAGAAGTTAGTATAATTATCCTAAGGCTGATTAACCAAAGGGTAACGGCCTTTGATTAATCAAATCTTGCCTTAGAAATGAGGTGAATTAATTTAAATAATCATATTCTAGTAATTATTATACTACTATGTATAATAATAGTCAAGGCTTATTAGCTTTGATTTCCCCTTTTTTAAAGGGGATACTAGAAACCCTTTGGCTTTATACTAACTTTCTTTATCTCCTTTCTTTAAAATTTGTTTTTTTTAAATTAATTTGGTTTTAAATTACCTGTAAAACCCATAGCTAAACCTCTAAAACCATCTATTTTACGGACTTGGAATGTAAGCTCAAAATTGAGCTTACATTGGAAATACCCTATTTCTCGCAATTCATTTAAAATATCTCTAATAGATTTTAAAACACTACTCATTTTTCAAGCTCCTTATTTTTACTTGCTATATGATTGAAATTTTTTAGTTTTTCTTGAAAATATGCTTTGCTTTTGTTTTCTTGTGATATAATTTTTTTGGTAGTTGCTGAATGTGCATTAGCACCAGATAATTTTTGATTATTACCGCCCAGCTCGGCAGGTCTCGAGGTGTGAAGGGAGTGGACGGCTTCACCAGTAACTACTTGTTCTTTTTTGGCTAATCTTTTAAAATTTCTATTTGATGATATATTAGCGTGGAAAATTGTATTAGTTCCATCATCATTTCTAATACCAATATCACCAATTTTTTGCTTTGTATCTTGTAAATGTTTGACTGCTATAAAGTCTTTTTCATTTTTAGGTCTAGGATTTTTAATGATTAGTTCAGGCTCTTTAACGACTTCTTTAATTGTCTTTGCAACTTCTTGCATATCCTTAAACATTTCAGGATGATTTGCATATAGTTTTTTTAAATCAGCAATCGCTTCTTTATCGCCTAAAAGTTCTGCTAGTTTTTCACAAAGTTCAAATATTTCTAAATCTTTAGCATTGTTAATCACTATGGTGTTTAAAAGAAGTTAGTATAATTAAAAAGGGTGGAATGCCAAAGGGTGCCACCTTTGACATTCAATTTACCGCCCAGAAGGGAGGTGAGTCGAATGACTAAAATTATCCTAGTAATTATATTAGTTATGCTTTGCTTTGTCAAGGCATACTAATCTCCCTGCAATTATAGCAGGGTTTAGGATAATCCCTTTGGCTTTATACTAACTTTCTTTATCTCCTTTCTTTAAAATTTGTTTTCTAAAACTTCAGTTTCAATTATTTGCACATCTTTTTCTTTGAAAAAAAGATTTTGTTTTAAAACTTTTACAAAAACATCTCCTTGCTCCGTATTGTAAGTGATAGAATAATCAAACTCGCCAGCTTCAACCATCTTATCTTCATGATAAGAATTAGAATCATTTACAGCCTTTTTTAAAATCACATAAGACATACTCGGATAATTTAAAATAATTCTCTTTTTCTTTTTAATGTTTTCAAAGCTTTTAATGGAAGTTTCTTTTTCTTCTTTCTTTTCAAACACAGGAACAATTTCCATTTTTAAAAACTTTTCTTGATCTTTAATATCATTTACAGCAACCCAACCACTTTTATCATCAAACAAATAGTTATAATTAGTATTGTTTTTAATAGAACAAGCACTAAAAAAGATTGCACAAAATGCAAATAAAATTACCTTATGCTTCATTTCTCATCCTTTGTAATATGCTCTTTCCTAAAGACATAGCATTAGCACCTGCAACAGAAGCACCTGATTTCATAGCAGAATAAGCACCTTCTGCCATTTTAGAGCCTCCTTTTTGAGCATGCCCAAATAAATTTCCAAGAGTTTTTCCAGCAACAGAACTTATAGGATTGCTTACCCTTGAAAACACACTTTGCATAGCAGAATCTAAAGCAACACTTCCTACTTTTTCAGCAAAAACCTTTGCTACAAAAACCATAGCAACTAATAAAACAGAGGAAAAAATCATAGCTACTCCTATTAAAAATGAATCCGTATTTGCACTTGCATATTGATTTTGTGCTGAATCAACAAATTTATATATTTCTCTAGCAAAAACCTTAAAAAATAAGCTCATAAAAAGCACTAATAAGGTATTAGAAATAAGCAATGCAAGCCATTGAGTAAAAACATTTTTAGTGCTTTTATATAAAAGACAATAAAACATTAAAGGTGCAGCAATCACTAATATAGTTTGAGTAAAGGCAGTTGCATTTATTACCACTAAAGCAGGTAGCACAGCTATACCAAAACCTGTATAAATCATAGCTATACTAAATGCAGCAACTATAATGCTAAATCCACTAGCCTTAGCCCATATACTATCAGCTAAATTTCTAACTTCGTTAAAAATAAAATCAATTTGCTTATACATACTAAGGCTTCCACCAGCCCACTCATGAAAGCCATCCATAGCATTAATAACTAAAGTAAGCCATCCGCCGATATTTAAAGCAAAAGTGATGATCATAGCCTTAGCAGCTAAATCCCACATTACTTCTTTAGTAGGGCTTTGAGAACGACCAAATAAGATTTCATAACCCTTATACATAATAGTAATTACAAGGGTGATAGAAAAAAGCACAGCAAGTTGAGTCATTTTTTCACTCAATGCTGCGTTTCTTACTACTTCTAAAATCGCATGAGTAGCATTACCAAGTCGAAAGAAAAAATCACTTTGCATGGTAAGCCTTAAAAGAAAATACAAGATTAAACATTATTGTGTTTTAAGAAGTTTAAGAAGACTAAGATATAATACCCCGAAGGGTTAGCCGTAGGCTGCAACCCTATGGCTAAATTTAACCCTAGAAAGTAGGTGATTAAATTGAGTTATAACAAACTTATAATTGTAATTATACTCCTTTGTATAGTTACAGTCAAGGCTTATTAGCCTTGCCCCTATTTTAGGGGTATAAGTTTACCCTACGGCCTTTCTTAAACTTTCTTTATCTCCTTTCTTTAAAATTTGTTTTTATTTAAATTAATTTGGTTTTAAAATTAAGTTTTTGTAAAACTTGTGTTTTTCCATTTTTAAATTTTTCTACTATTTCATATTCTATTAGTTCTATAAATTTAGAATTTTGTTTTTGTTCTATTTCCTTTATAGCGTTTGCTATCTTTTCCTTATAAGGTGTATCAGGAAGATCATATTTGTTGTTATAATTTTCTAATTTTGGTGCATTGTTAAACGCATAATAACCTTGCTTTCTAATACTTGGTAAGACTTCTTTAATAACCCATTGTCTAAAAGGCTTTGCTTTTGGCTTATCACTTCTCATTAAAACAAAGTAAAGTTCAGGTTCATTAATTACAATAAATTTTTGCGTTCCTCCAGAAGTTTTAAAGGGGTACCACTCAAAACCGCCCCCTTTATCAAATTCCTTATTTATAGAGTCTCTAACACTATTTGTCTTTTTTATATTTAATATTTTGCATATATCATTTAGGCAAAACAAAGGTTCATTGTTTTTATCTCTTATTGTTCTTACTTGTCCTAATTCTTTATTTTCAAATAAAATAACACTACTCATTTTTCACTCCTATTTAGTCAAATAAGCCACTAGCTTTTGCTTTTTCTTCAGCTTGTTTTCCAAGCTCTTCCCAACTCAAAGGCTCATTCCCCATTGATTCTGCAAACAGCTGTGCTGCTTGATCTTGTCTTATTCTTCTTTGATTTTCATAATGCATATTAGAAATTTCAAGATTAGTTTTAATGATTTCTAGTTTGGTTTTTTCTACATTAATCGCATTGTTAATGTCATTAGTTTCTTTAATATCTTTTGATTCTATAAGTCTTTGGTGTAGTTTTTCTAAAGACTTTGCTACGGTATTAACTTGGATAGAAGCTTGATTATAATGCTCCACTTGAGCTGCATAAGTAATCATATCCATTCTACATATTCTTTTTCGCTCTTCACTCAAATAACTAGCATTGCAACGATCAAAAAGAGTGAATTTTCTAAATGTTTCTTTGCTTTTATCGCTTAAAAAGCCTTGTGGATCTTGCAATACATCATCATAAAAAGATTGTATGTTTTGTCCAGCTTGTGCAAAATCTAAATAAATTTGTTTTGTGTCTCTCATAAAAGACACTGAGTCTCTTGCACCTGTTTTAGACATAAGTTCATTTTGATAAGCTTGAATTTGTTGTTGATAGTGTTTAACCGTATCTTGCCATCTTGTAGCTTGTTTAGTCCACTCTGCAATTTCTTTTGCATTTTGGGTTGCCATTTGTGAATTTGCAGTCGCATCAACTACAGGAATACCAGCACTAAAAGCTAAGTTAGGTAAAATCAATAGGGAAGTAAGAATAAGAATAGATTTTTTAAATTTTTGGATATAATTTTTTGGGGTGTTTGCCACAAGGTTCGCACCCTTGTGGCTTAATTTGCACTCCGAAAGGAGGCGATTAAATTGAGTCATATAAATCTCATAGTTATTATTATACTTCTTTGTATGATAATAGTCAAGGCTTATTAGCCTTGCCCCATTTTTATGGGGATGAGATTTCCTTGTGGCTATATTTGTATTTCTCATTGTTCTTCCTTATAAAATGTTTTGAGTTCATTGATTTTTTCTTCCAAAGTTTTGTTTTCTTGATTAAAGATATTTTCTATTTTTTCTATATAGCTTGTGCCTGTAGATAAAATTTTTAGGTTTTCTTTGCCTAAAGATGAAAGATCCAAAGAACAAACAACTGCTTCATCTTGTCTTTTAACAAGGAATTGTCGTTTATGTGGGGCAAAGTTTTTAACTATTAAAAATTCATCTTTACTAAGACCTAGTCTTAAATACTCATCTTCTTTTGCTAAAGGGTTTGGTAAAAATATTTTTGTAGCAGATTGTTCAACTAGAGTATTTGCTATCTTTAGTTTTAAAAAGTCCTCTATACTTTGTGTAGCAAGTCTTAAAAAGCCATTTTGTTTTCTTATGGTTTTAAACTTGTTTTTTACTTCTTCTGCCACAATATCATTTTCTAACCACTTCCAAGCTTCATCAATATCTATACAAAGTCTTCTTCCATCTGCTAAATTCATAACACGCCAAAGAATAAAATAAGAGATTAATGCTGAAACATCTTTTTCATCTAAAAATTCAGTTCCATCAATACCAAATAAATTAATATCATCAGGAAAATCTAGGTTGTCATATTCATTATCAAACACCCAGCCAAATTGTTTTCCTTTTTGAAATAAAGACAATCTACTTTTTAAAGAGTTATTGTCATTAAAATCATCTGTAATATTTTCAAGAAGTAGAGAAATAGGATATTTTCTTTCAGAAATTTCAAATTGAAGCATTAGAGTATTTACAGCTTCATTGATTTGTTTTTCTTCTTTTGTATTAAGAATTTCGCCATTGCGTGTTACACATAGTTTTATTAGTTGTTTTAAAAATCTTAAATTTTCTTCATTAGTTTCAACCATAAAAGGATTAAACCCAGTAGGCTTACCATTTTTAATAGAAATATATCTACCGCCAGCACAAAGAATATTGCCTAAAGCTCCTTTATCTTTATCTAAAAATACAGCTGTAAATTTCTTTTTATCTTCAGGTATGTTTGCAGGGAAGCTATCTTTATTAGCATACTTTATCATTTGATTAATGATAAAATTCATAAACACGGTTTTACCACCACCACTTTGACCTAAAATCAAAGTATTAGCTAAATTCAAATCACCAAATTCATCTTTGTTTTTTCCATCGCTTTTGTGGAAATTTAAAAAATATGGTTGTTTATTTGGTGTTTTTAAAATAGTTACAGCATCGCCCCAGCAATTTTTTTCTTTTTTGCCCATTAAGAAATTATGTAATGCAACCAAAGATGAAAAATTTAAAGATGAAATCATATGAACTCTTGGGAGTATTGCAAAATTACTTGGAAATTGTGAAAAATAAGAAGCAGGTAGTGCAATATTTGCTAATGTTGAAGTAAAGCCTAAACTATTTAATGAAGTTATTATTTTATTAGTATTTTTCTTGCATTCATCAATGCTATCACCAAAAACACAAATACTAAAATGATAATTTCCAAAACTTATAACATTACTAATTAAATCATCTAATGCTAAATTTAATTGCTCTATCTGACTTACGCCATCATCTTCACTTGAAATTAGTTGATTAATTTGTTTGTTTAATGCTGATCTTGAATCATATTTTGATAAAGGAACAAAAGTTTGAGTGATAGTATAATCTACATCAAGATACATTAAAGAATCTAAAATACCTGAAAAAGTTTCATTAGAATAATCTTTAATTTCAATAATTCTAGCAAATCTTTTTGTATCATCATTGTAGTTTAGCTGAATCATATCGTGATTAAATTGAATATTTTTTAAAGTTCCTGTTAGATATTGATATATCGGAGTATCACAAA
>NZ_JAKMRU010000021.1:0-24572 GCF_025772235.1 Campylobacter sp. IFREMER_LSEM_CL1085
CTTTTTATCTAATATGATTATGAATGTGAGATTGAAGTAGGTAAATGATAGATTTAGCAGGTGTGATTTGTTAATGAAAATAAAAACTCTTTTTTAATATTTTGAATATAATTTGCCAAAAAATAACATTTGGGAGTAAAAAACAAATGGTGCCCGAGGTCAGCTACTAAAAAATTTCATTTGATATCTATTTTTAGATATATTTTATTCTATTAGTAACCCACTGAGTAACCCATTACTTTACAATTCAATATATGCACAGCAACGGTTTCTTTTAATCCGATTAAAGTCAATATTAGTATATTTTTTATATTTCCGATTAAAATTAATACGATGTCGACTAATGCTCCGATTAAAAGCCATATGTTTAATAAGAGCAATAGCTTTTATTTGGTTGTTTATTGCGGAGAAAAGATATAAATACTTTTTGCTATTTAGTATCTTAGTAAGAGCAAATAACATTCCAAACTTATGTATTTTTTATTTTTGTGTGAAATTATGATAAAATACAAAATATAAGGAACTTCACTTATTTTTTTGCTTTAATTTGATAAGAGTAGAAAAATGTTTAAAAATGAAATAATTAACAATGCTGTACCTGCAAAGATTTTTATAAATAATCTTGGATTATATGATAATTTTCATAGAAATGTTAATGATATTAAAAGTGGTTTTAAAGTTAAAAGAGTTGGTGGAAATTTCTTTATTTTGCTACCTGAATGGTTTATGAAGATAATTGAAGCTGGTTATAGTTGTTATGCTATTAAGGCTTATGATGATTTTGAATATGAATTTAAAGTATCGCTTACAAAGAAAACCGAAATAGGTTTTTATAAAAGATGAATACGTATAAATTTTGCAAATGCGGAAAGAAGATACTCTCGCATTTGAGTAAGTGTTCTGAGTGTAAGATAACAACTGTTAGAAATCAAAATAAACACTATGATGCTTTCAAAAGAGATAGAGATAGCTCTAGTTTTTATCATAGTGCAGAGTGGAAGAAATTACGTTCTAGTTTTATTAATGACAATCCATTTTGTTTTAAATGTGGAAGATTTGCAAAAATTGTTGATCATGTTATCCCTATAAGACAAGGTGGAGAAAAACTAAATGTAACAAATTTGCAAAGCTTATGTATGACTTGTCACAATAAAAAAACCAAAGAGGAATTAAAAGGGGTAGGGGGTTAAATCTCTATAAAATCGATATTCTGGTCACCGACCGGCTAGTCGCGAAAAAATGCGAGCTATTTTTTTTATTGCGTGTGTAATTGACTAACTAATTAACCAATAAATACCAAGTTTAAAATATGAATAATTGGGGCTTGTGCTTTAATTTCTTTTGCATGTTTTCCTTATGTTTAACGCCCAATTAACTAATACGCACTTTAACGCCTTATGTTTTGTATAAAATCACTAAAAAGAAAGGTGTTAATGCAAAAAGAATTTTTAAGTTGTGATGAGGTTTTGCAAATACTAAATATTAATTCTAAAGAGTATTTGAGTAGATATTTAAAGAAAAATGGAGTTAAGGTTTTAAGAGGAAAAGCTAAACCTTACCCAAAAGAAGAAATACTAAAGTTAGCTAAAAGAAGACAAGATGATAATCACCATAACTCAAAGCAAAATGAAATAGCACTTTTTATAGATGAAAGCATTATAAAAGAAAAACCAAAAAACAAGCAAATTGTTAAAGATAAAGAAATAAGTGAAATTAGCTTAAATTTTCAAACAATAGAGCAAGAATTGGCTCAAAAAGTAAAAAACGACTTAATTAATTTAGGAATTTATGATGATCTTGAAGATGATATTATTAAAGTATATGCTAAAAATCTCATCTTGCTAGAATGCTCAAGTAAAGAGGTAGAGAAAAGAGGTTTTTGTGCTACAAGTGATAAAGGAGTGCAGATTATCACTCCCGAGCTAGTTGCTTTTAACTCTCTAACTAAAAATGTAATAGGCTTGGCTAAAATTTTAGGCATAGGTGCTCCAAGTAGGACAAGAGTAAATCCAAAAGAGAAAAAAGAAAGCTCTCCTTTTGATGTTTTATTGGGGAAAGAAGATGAATGATATCAAGTTAAGATCTAGAGAAGATATTTTAAATTATGCTAAAAAATATATCAAAATAAAAAACGAAGAATTTCAAAATTCTCCATTTTATATAGATGAAAAAATAGCCTTAAACGCAGTTGTTTTTGTATCTTTATTAAAACATACCGATGGAGAATTAGCAGGAAAGCCATTTGCTCTTTTAAATTTTCAAATAGAGTTTATAATAGACATTATTGCTACATATTCAAAAGAAAAAAATGCTAGGAGGTATTCTTATGCATTATTATTTATTCCGCGAAAAAACGGCAAAACAGAGCTTATAGGAGCTATTTTGCTTTACTTTCTTTTTGTGGATAAAGAAAAAGGAAAGAAAATATATTGTGCTGCAAATGAAACTGAACAAGCAAAGTTAGTTTTTAATGCAGCTTCATCTATGATAAGTCAAGAAAAGCATTTGAATGATATGTGCTATCAATATAAGACTTATAGGGAAATTCGTAAAAAAAATACAAAGTTTGAAGATTTTATAAAGGTTTTGACAGCTACTAGTGAAACTAAAGATGGATTAAGACCTTATGTTTTTATTTACGATGAGCTTCATGCTGCAAAAGATGGAAAATTATACAAGGTCTTAGAAGAAGGAACGGCAAGTCGTTCTAATTCTCTTTGTATAGTAATATCGACAGCAGGTTATAACCAAAATTCAGAGATGAAAAAACAATATGATTATTGTAAAAAGGTTGCTTGTGGTATTATAAATGATCCTTCTACATACTCTAAAATTTACGAACCAAATGAAGATGATGATTGGCATGATGAAAAAGTGTGGGCTAAAGTAAATCCTGCTTTAGGGTATGGAGTTAAGATAGAAAAATTAAGAGAATATTTTGAAAAAGCAAAATCAAATGCAAACGATGAGGTTAGTTTTAAGACAAAGCATTTAAACATATGGACTTCAAATGCTGGTGCTTTTGTAAAAGATGATGATTTTATGAAGTGTAATCTTGGAAAAATAAATTTAACTTCTGATGTTTTTATGGGAATAGATCTTTCAGCTACGACAGATTTGACTGCACTAGCTATAATCTGCGAAATTGATAAAATTTTACATGTTGATTTTAAATTTTATGCACCTAGACTGTGCGCTGAGCAAAGAAGTAGAAGAGATAAGGTTCCATATTTAGAATGGGCTAGGCTTGGATATCTGACTTTAACACCAGGTAATAGTGTAGATTATGACATATTGATAGAAGATATTATTTGTTTTAGTAAAACACTTAATATCAAAATGATAGGTTATGATCCTTGGAATAGCACTGAAGTAGCCAAAAAACTTAGTGAAGAAAACTTAGAATGCGTACAAATTAGACAAGGTTTTGCAAGTATAAGCGAACCACTAAAAGAGTATCAAATAAGAGTATTAAAACAAACTATAAACCACAATGCAAATCCTATTTTTAGATGGTGTAATAATAATTTGGTAATAGATAAAGATGCAAGAGAAAATATAAAACCTGATAAGAAAAAATCAAGTGAAAGAATAGATGCAATTTCAGCTTTAGTAACTGCCATAGCGACTAAAAATACCTTTGCAAAACCTCAAGAAAGTGTTTATGAAAAACGGGGTATTAGGAGCTTGTAAGCATTAGGAAAGCCATAAGCTCTCCTTTCTAAAAACTAGCAAAAGCATTATAACCTTCTTTTTAGAAGCTAGCTAATTAAATTTTATTTTAAAAGGAATTTGTTATGAACACTATAAACAAATTTCTAAAAACTAGCACACAAACTAAACCTACACAAACTAAATTAAAAGCTGCATTTGCTTGGGTGGGTGGTAAAAACTATTTAGCTAAAGAAATCATTGCTTTAATGCCAGAGCATAAAACTTATATAGAAGTTTTTGGTGGAGCTTTGAGTGTTTTTTATCAAAAAAGCCCCTCAAAAATAGAAGTTATTAATGATATAAATAACGAGCTTATTAATTTACACCTTTGCATAAGAAATAAACCACAAAGTTTAAAAAATGTGCTTAATTCTATGTTAGTGAGTAGAAAGATATTTGCAATGATAAAAAATAAAGAAATTAAACCAAGAAATGATATAGAAAGAGCCGCTTTTTATTTTTATCTTATTAGTACTTCTTTTGGATCAAACATGGGGCAATTTGCTATGAGCAAACAAAGAGCACCAAAAAGATTGCTTAGAGATTTTAGCTTACATACACAAAGGCTTAAACATGCTAGTATTGAGAATAAAAGCTTTGAATATATTTTAAAAGAATATGATTATAATGAAGCTTTGTTTTATTTAGATCCACCTTATGTGGGGACTGAAAATTATTATAAAAACACTAATGGTTTTGGAATAAAAGAGCATAAATTATTAAATGAGTTATTAAAAAACATCAAGGGTAAATTTATGCTTTCTTATAATGATTGTGAGCTTGTAAGAGAGCTTTATAGGGGCTTTAATATCAAAGAATTAAAGATAAGATATTCTTTAAATAATAATGTTTTAAAAAGAAAAGAGAGCAAGGAGGTTTTAATAATGAACTTTTAAGAATAAAGTTAAGAGAATATTTTTTAATATTCTCTTTTACTTAAGCAAAGAAGCTAAAAAATCTAAAGCTTCTTTTCTAAAATTTTCTTTGCATTCTTCTAGATAATCTTTTTCTAAAATAGCTCCGTATTTTAATAAGAGCAAAATAGCTCCAAAATTATTATGATTAATAGCATAAAACATAGGTTGTTCGCCCATACATTCTTTAGTAGCACTCATACCGTTTTTAAGATACTCTAATACAACATCATTGTTGCCATTGCAAATTGCATTTATAAATCCCTTGCTAACACCTTGTCTTATATCTAATATTGCTCTATTCATCTTTTTTATCCTTTTGTTTTGATAAGACAACATTAGCTTGGCTTAGATGAATGTGTGCTGTTGTAAATTATATTGTTTTAACCCAGCTTGATACTACATTTAATAAATGATTATAGTCTTTACTTGTAGCTTCTTTAAAAAACTCATCTCTAATATCTTTGTCTATTTTAGCTTTTTTTAAAGCACTATCAACTCTAGCTAAAATTGAAAAAGCATTACCATCTTCTCCGATTAATTTAACTTTTATATTTGGATATTTTATACTCATTTTTAACCCCTTAAAATTCACAAAAAGTGCTTTTTAATTCATATCTTTGTTTTTTGCTATTGTATTGAACTACAAATTTCCTACCTATAATATATCTTTCAAATAAAGGCACTTGTATAATGGTTTTATCTTCATTTATTTCAAGTATTTTTGCAATAGAATAAGAATATATTCCCATATTATAAATAGTCATAAGCTCTAAGATATTATCTCTTGCTAGATAATCTTTTTCTTTTAAAAGTCTTTTATACAAAAATTTAAATTCATCTTCTAAATCCTGCATAATTTTTTCTTTTAATTCTTCATCAGTATAGTTTTTAATCTCTTTCATTTTTTCTCCTTTTGTTGATTAAATGCACAATAGCTTGGCAAAGCTTATTGTGTGCTGTTAGATCTTAGAAAGCTCTCCAACTACCACACCAATTAGCAAAAAATCTCCATTTTTATAAAATATGTCTTTATATAAAGGGTTTAAAGAGTGTAAAATTACTCCATTATCTTGTTTTAAAACTTGTTTGATAAAAAGTCCATCTTTAGTATTGACCACACAAATGCTTTTGTTTTTAAAAGTTTTATTTCTATCTATTACGCAAATACTTCTATCTTTGATAATTGGCTCCATACTCTCACCGTAGCAAGTAATAAACTCACAATCTTTTGTTTTAAAAAAATCTAATATCTTTTGATCTATTAATATGTTTTCAAAGTCTAAAATATCATTAATACCACCTCCACCTAAGCTAGCATTGGTTTTATATAGTTTTAAAATTTTATATTTGTATTCACATTCTAATTGATCTTTTGGAGAGCTTCCATAAAAGAAGTAATTAATACTGATATTTCTTTTTTCTAAGAAATTTAAAATATGCGCATAAGGAATAGAGTTTCTAAATTTCATAGAATTAAAAGTGTCTGGATGGATACCTAATTCTTTAGCTATATCTTTTGTTTTTAATTCGCACTTACCTTCACTTGCAAGTATGTCTTTTAACTTCTCGATTACTTCTTGCATTTGCATGATCAATCCTTTTATTTTAATTTAAAAGAATTTAACAAAAAATTGCAAAAAGCAATGAAAATATTTTATTTTGAAAGGTTAAAAATAATGTATAATTTTCAAAAAAAAGGATTTTTATGAATGGTAGTGATATTTTCTTTTTTGGTGCGGGTTTTTCAAAATCTCTAAATAATTCTTACCCAACTCTTGCCGAGCTGTCAAACTATTTTTTGGATAATAATTTTATACATGAAAATGAAAAAATCTACAAAGATAATTTGGAACAGCTTTTAACTTATCTTATAACGCCTTTGCCTTTTAAAACAAAAGAAGATATCTTAAGAGATGAAGCTTCTTATATTGAAAAAATAAAAAAGATTGGAAGATATTTTTTAAATTTGAAAAATAAAAATATTACTAGTTCAAATGAAAATATAGAAAGTCTATCACAATTTATAAATAAAAACAAATGTACTTGTATAACATTGAATTATGATTTATTGCTTGAAGAAATGTTGTTTTTAACGCTAGATAAAGAAGTATCTAAAGATAATGTTTATAATATATTTTATAAAATGCCTATAAAATATATCGATGAAAGAACAGAATCAGTGCAACAAGGCTTTAATTTTTATAATAGTAATCTTGATAACGGTAAAAAAAATTCAACTGAAATTATTAAACTACACGGATCAATTAATTGGTATTGTGATCAAATTTATCAAAATAGTCCTATATATTTTTATAGTCACAATACAACTAGCCAATTTGAAGAATATCAGGAAAATATAGGAAAAGAAAGTTTGCGACAGCTTATTATCCCTCCTATACTTGATAAAACAAGTAATTATAACCATATTGAAATACAGTCTCTATGGAAGAAAGCTTTTAAGGCTATACAAAAGGCTAAGAATATTTATATTTATGGTTTTTCTTTTCCTATAACAGACTTATCTGTTGTCTATCTTTTTAAAAGCGCTCTGCAAAATAAACAAAACTATAAGATATATGTTATCAATACTAAGAGTAATATTGATGATAAAAAGAAAAGGTATAATGAAATTTTTGGTGAGAACAAATGTGATTTTAGTTTTTGCTGTGATGATAATTTAGAAAAATTAGCCAAACATTTGAATAAAAAATAGTCGGAAAGTTTAAGTTTTCCATGTAACTATCCTCCAAACCTTTTAAAGCTATAGATAGTTACATATTCTTTTTAAAATACCCATTACAGTTTAAAAATTTAACAAAAAATAAAAAATAATATATAATTTCAATGAAATTTAATTATATATTAAAGGTGTTTCAATGAAATTATTAAAAAATTGGTATTTTGCTTTATGGTTGATTGGGTTTTTTGCAATCGTATGTTTATGTTTATATTTTAATTTAGAAATTAAAACTATTGCATATATTATTTCTGCTTATGCAGTGTCATGTTCATTGGTGTTAAATGCTTATTCTATTTTTGAAAAAACAAGAGCAGATTTTGAAAAAACAAAGGTAGATAAATTTAATTTGACAATGCAAATGATATTAAAATGGGATGAAAAGCATTTTATAGAAGCAAGGGATTATACAAGAAAACAGCATGGTATACAAAACAAATTAGGAAAAGAAGAAATAACAAGGGAAATTGAAAATAATTTAGAATTAGAAAGATCGGTAAGGATGATGTTAAATTATTTTGAAGTACTTCAAACATTGATTCAAAATAATAGCGTGGATGAAGATATTATAATGGAGCATTTTGCGCATTTAATGGTAGAAGTTATGCGGGATAGATATGATGATTATATAAATAAAAAAATTAAACCTATTAATCCTTTGGGTGTTGAAAAACTTGAATTGTTAAAAACGGAATGTGAAAATTATGTAAATATTTTAAATAAGCACAAAAAATAGTAAGTATTTTATAATCTTGTAATGTAAGATTTTGTGTTTTTATACCAAATACGCATTCTAACGCCTCAAAGTTTTTTTAAAATACTTAAAAAAACGAGGCTTTGAATGCTAGATAAAATAAAATCATTTTTTAAAACACAAAAAAGAAATCAAGATTATCATACCTTAGAGTTCCTTTCAGAAGAAAAGGTAAATTCTGATGAGCTTTCTGCTGTAATTGCAGCTATATCAAACATAAGCGAAACAATAGCTTCTTTGCCATTAAATCTATACAAAAAAGAAAAAAATGGCTCTGTGTTGGCCACTAATCATCCTTTGTTTGATCTTATAAAAATTGCACCAAATGAAACCATGACACCATTTACACTTATAGAAGCTTTTATGGTGCAAATGCTTATTTATGGAAATGGTTTTTTATATCCTATGCGAAAAAGAAATGGGCAAATTTGCTCCATAGAACTTATAGAAAACAAAGATATTTCATTGTTTAAACAAAGTGGAAAATACTTTTATAGTGCATACTCTAGCAATGGCAGTGTTGTTTTAAGCTATGATGAAATAGTCAATGTTCCATACCACACAAAAGATGGTGTCAATGGAATAGCACCTTTAAGAAAAAGTAAAACCACAGCAAAGTTAGCTACAGCCATAGAGCAACATGGGCTTAGCTTTTTTCAAAATGGTGCTTTTACAAGTGGTGTTATTACTGTTCCAAATGAGCTTAGTGATCAAGCATATGATAGATTGAAAAAATCATTTAAAGAAAACTATAGTCAAAAGAAAGCTTACAACATATCCATTTTAGAAAGTGGCTCTACATTTACTCAAACTACAAGCGCAAATAAAGATAGTCAATTTATAGAAAGCAAACAATTTCAGATTATAGAAATTGCAAGATTATTTAACATACCCCCGCATAAGCTAGGAGATCTTTCTAGAGCAACATTTTCTAACATAGAACAACAAGAAACAAACTACATGGTTCAAACAATCACGCCTCTTACTACAAAAATAGAACAAGCATTTAATCGCTTTTTGCTTACTAAAAGCGAATGGGGAAAATATTATTTTAAATTTAATATCAATGCTATTTTAAGAGCTGATAGTGCTTCAAGATGGGAAAGCTATACAAAAGCTTTAAACAATGGAGTTATGAGTATTAATGAGGTTAGGGCATTAGAGGAGATGAACCCAATTAGCAATGGAAATGAACATCTTATAGCATTAAATTTAGGAAAGTTAAATGCACTAAAGGATGGGGTTTGGGAGAAATAGAAGTAGAAGGTCTTGTAGAATTAATGAAAGATTTAAACACACTGAGTAATTCATCATTATCAAAAGCTGCTAGAAAAGGCGCTATGAGTGTAAGCAAGGAAATAGCTAAGGTTTATAAAAAAACAGCACCTAAAGAAAGTGGTCTTTTAAGATCAAGTGTTAGGGCTGTTACAAGTAGAAATTTAGAAAAAGGTGTTTATAGGGCAGCTGCTGTTGTATTTAAAAAGAAAAAAGTAAGCCAAAAAAGATATGAAAAACTAAAAGGTTTTAAAAAATGGACTTTAGAGAAAAAGAATAAAAAGAAAAATAAAATAGAGTATTTTTCTAGTGCTTATTATGCACATTTTTTAGAGCATGGATTTTGGCATAGAGGAGGAAAAAACAAAAAAGGTAAAACAAGTTTTGTAAAAGGATATAAAACTATGGAAAATGCTACAAAAAAAATAGAACCAAAGGTAGATATTTTAGTTCAAAACGAATTAGAAAAAGAATTAAAAAAATTAGGGTTTTAAGTGAAAATGTACAAAGAATTTTTAGTCCGCTTTCTACAAAATTTAGAAAATGAATTAAAACTAGATATTTATCCTATAAAAGCAACTATAGAAAGTAAAGAAAATTTTATAGTTTATGAAATAAGCAATGAAGAAATAGTTTTAAGTATTGATAATAAATTATTAGTAAAAGAAATAGAAATATCCCTTACCATATATAGCAAAAAGTATCAAAAGTTAAGAAATATAAAAGAAGATTTGGAAAATTTATTGTTTAGTATAGATAAAAAGCCAACAGATATACTCATAGCCGGAGAAGATGAAGAAAATGGTTTTTATTGCAGTAATATGTTTTTAACTTTTAAATTTTAATACGCTTTCTAACGCCTCAAAGTTTTCTTAAAATCTATTTGTATTTTATTGCAAGGAGAACCAATGCCAAAAGAAAAAATAATTTCAGAAGCACCAGATGTTCAAGGTCTTAGAGTATTAGTTTTATCTCGTGCTATGGAAACAGCCGGATCTACACCAGTACAAGCAGGTTTTTTAACTAGCATTTCAGGACTTAAAGGAGGAAGCAGGGAAAGTCAAAAATTAAGCCCAATTAATGACAGAGATTATGAAGAAATAAATGCAGTAGGTAAAAAAACAAGTGCCACTGTGAATATGTCTTTACTTTATAAATTTGTAAAAGATGGAAAAACGCAAGATTTTGAAGGTGTAAATTATCTTGAAAAGGCTTTTGAAGAAAATGAAGAAGTTTTTATTATTGTTGAGGTTAATGATGAAAGAAAAACAACTTTAAAAATCAAAATGAAAATAACTGGTTTTGAAGTTACCAGCGAAGCTAATAATAAATTTAGCGCAAATATTACAGCAGAAAAAATAGGAGAAGCAAAAGACATCACTCCTTTTAGATTTGAAGAAGGAGATAATATAGAGCATACTAGCGATGCGTTAAATGTAGGTGATGTTTATGCGGATAAAAAATCAAAAACGATCTATTACTATCCAAATCCAAGCACACTAAAAACGCCACAAACTAATGATGAAAGACTTGTATATATCTTTGATAGCGTTAGAGGTGTGTGTCCATATGCTAATAAGCAGATTTTTAATGAAAGTAAAGAATTTATAGATAGTGAGCAAGAACATGAGGATAAATGGGTAAAAGAAGATGATGAAAACATCATTCATGAAATCAAAAATGAGCCAACTCAAGGTCAAACTTATGAAGAATTAAAAGGCAAGACAATTTATTTTTATCCAAATCCTTTATCTCTTACATATCCAGCAAATAAAGATATAAGAAAAAAATACACATGCGATGGAAGCAGTGGTGTGGCTTCATCTGCCACTGAAGAAGAATTCAACATTAACAAATTTACACAAAAAGGAAGAAAAAAATGAATTTAAAAGATTTTTTACAAAACAATTCTCTTAAAACAAAGGAAATTAATATTGATGGCATTGATGAAAAAATAACCATAAAACAACTTTCTATGTTAGAACAATATGAGCTTATGAAAAATCATAAAATAGAGTTTAAAAAAGATAGTAAAGATGGTGATGATATTAATGAAATCAATATAGAAGCCATAAGCAACAACTCTAATTTTAGAACCGAAGTTGTCTTAAAAGGACTTGTAGAGCCAAGATTAAGCAAAAAAGAAATTACACAGCTTAATCAAGCTGCACTCGCTGTTATTTCTAAAATAGCTGATGAAATTTTAACCTTTAGTGTAGAAGTCCCAAAGCAAGAGAGCAAGGGCGATTAAAATATCGCCTAGCCCTTGCATTAGGAAAAACAATAGGCGAACTAGAACAAAGCATTACCCAGGCAGAATTTAATGAGTGGATGGAGTTTTTGTCTAATGAGCCTTTAGCTTGCGATAGAAATGAAATACAAATTAGTATTTTGCTTAGTATGATTGCATCTTTTATGGGAGTTAAAAACAAATGTGAAGATTTTTTACTAAGTGAGCATTTGAAGCCATCAATTAAGCAAAGTGCTAATACAAATCAAAATATAGATTTAAAAAAATTAGGTTTAGATTTTTTAGAACTTTTAGGATAATAAACTATGATCAATCTCCACGATAAATTCTTTTTCTTTTGGGTTTTCTTGCAAAATTTGACAAAACTGAACTTTTATATCATGATTAAAAAGATTGTTTTTTATACCAAATTGCATAGCTTTTGCACTAAGCAGAGCTTTTTGTGGTTTGTTTTCTTTAAGAAAAATATCAACAGCTTTAGTAAAGCTAGCAAGTTCTTCATCAATAATCTTTTCTTGAAATTCTTTTTTACTCTTAGTTTTAGCCATAAAAAACACCACAAGCAAAAACAGCAAAGTTATAAAAGTAAGTGGCTCATAAGAGTAAAAAAACATTCTAATACCTTTTTTTGTTTTCATTCTAGCTAAATTATATATAAAAGGAAATTAAAGTGGCAAAAAATGTAAAAGTTGGTATAAGTGTTGATACAAATAAAGGAGTGGTTAGTGTTAATAAGTTAAACCAAAGCTTTGTTAATCTAAATCAAAAAACAAAAGATACCAAAGAAAGCTTTTTGGGTCTATCTAAAGCGATACTAGATATGAATGCACATTTTGTGCAAAGCTATCATGGTTATAAAGCTATGTTTGATAGCGTGAGTAATTATGCCAAATCTTTTATAGAATTAAATGCTCAATATGAAAAAACAAAGAAGAATATAGCTTCCTTAATAGCTGTAAATTCATCCAATGTTACATCTTTTGGTAAGACACTAAATATACAAGAAAAATATCAATTGTCATTAAAACAAAGCGCTAAAACACTAGAGCAGTTTAATAATTTATCTGCTAAGTCAGGATATGCTGTATCAGATTTAGCGGATATTTTTTCTAGTTTTTATGCAGGTGCTTCAAAAAATATGAATTTTGATGAAAGTATAAAATCTTTTGAAAATTTAATGCAAACTCTTAAAATATCAGGTCTTGGAGTAGAACAGCTGAAAATGACAATAGATGGTCTTGGAGATGGAGCTGTATTATCAAGTTCTGATCTTGGTAGGTTTTTAAAACAAATCGGACTTACTAACGAAGCTATTAAAGAAGCTAATGCAAGTGGTAATCTATATAATTTAATTATTCAAAAAACAAGTGAAAATGTTAAGGTTGCTCAGCTAGCTCTTGGAGGATATGAAGATAATGTTAGACTTCTAAAGTCAAATATAGATAAATTAAAAAGAGAGCTGAGTAAGCCTATATTTGAAAGTGTAAATGAAAGCTTGTTAAAGCTAAATATTTACATGGAAGAAAATAAAGATAGTATTTCTAGTTTTATTAAAACTTTTCAGAGTTTAACACCTATACTTATTAATGTTTCTTTGGCTTTTGCTAGCTTAAAGGCATACTCTAAAATAGCTCCGATTTTATCTAAAGGATTTTTAGAACTAAAAGCTTCGATACTAGATACTAAAAATGCTTTATATCTACAAAGAGTCGGGTTGCTTTCTAATACTCAAAGTATAAATGAAATAAATAAAAGAACTATTGTTTTATCTAGGGGATTTAAAGCGTTATCAAATGTTGCCAAGAATGCTATACCTTTAGTTTTAATAGAAAGGTTGTTTGCTATAGAAGATGCTTTAGATAAAGCGTATGAGAAAACAGAAAAGTTAAATTCTTCTTTTAAAAGAAAAATTGAAATTTTAGATATAGAAGATTTGAAAAAACAAAAAGAGCAATTAGAAAAAGAGTTGGAAAGTATATCAGATATTGGAAGCTTTCAAAACACAATAGGAAATTTTTTAAAAGAATATTCATTTGAAATCATAGGGGATGATTATAAAAAAGCAATCTCTTATCTACAAAAAATAGATTTTTCTTTTATGGGGGCTATTAGAGAACAAAGTGTTGAAGATGCAAGAGAGATAGCAAATATTGCTCAAAAAATAGCATTTTTAGATGATAAAATTAAGCAAAATGCAAAAGAGGAGGTAAAACTAAAGAGTGTAGAAAAGCTCAATAAGGAGTTAAAGGATGCAGTTGAATTAATAACAAAAATTCAAATTCCAAAAATAGAAAGCCAAGAGTTAGAAAAAACAAACAAAGCTTTAGATGATTTAAATAAAAAATTATTAGAACTTGTTAGTATTAATAATTGGGAGCAAAATAATGCTTTAGTAGAGCAGGTAAACATTATATCTAATGCATTAGCTCATGCTGTTAAAGCTGATGAGGTTAAAAGAATACTAGATCAAGAAGAAAAAGCAAAACTTGCTCAAGAAAAGCATACTCAAATCATAAAAGAGCAAAATCAAGCACTCAAAGAACTTTCACAAATCACTATGAGTGAGTATGAAAAAAGCTTGGAATCTATCAATGAAAAATTAAAACATTTCAAAGAAATAGGTTTTGATAGTAAAACTATACAAAAAGCTAAAGAAGAAATGATTATAGATCTTGATTTAAAAGAGAGTGAAAAAGAATTTCAATCCTATAAGAGTTTAATGCTTGAATTTTATGAAAGTGTTGGTAAAAAACAAGAAGCTTGGGCTTTGAAAGAAATAGAATTAAGAGAGAAATTTGTAGATATTTTAGATAAAGAAGATCTCCAAAAACTTATAAAGACGCAAAAAGAAGCTTTTCTAAATGTAGAAAAAAATGCATCAAAAACATTTAAAAATGTAGAAAATGATTATCTTAAGATGATAGCAAATATGCAAAGAACCATAGAAAGTCGTTTTTTTGATTTTATAGAAGGAAAAATAAAAAATTTAAAAGAATTATTCATAGGTTTAGGCAAATCCTTAGCTATGGATATGCTATCACCTGCTATTAGTTCTATTAGCGGATCAATATCAAGCATTTTTACAAATTCATTAATGGGTGCGAACAATTCTTATCAAAATGTTAGTTTAATTTCTCAAGATTTAGGTTTAAAAAAAGATAATAATGGAAATTTTACCGGTGTTATAGATGGTAAAGAAGTTATTATATCTTCTAATGGAGAGGTTAAAAAAGGACAAGATGTGTTAAATGGTGTATCTAATGTGCTAAGTGGATTTAATGCATTAGAAGGTATTTTAAGTGGCTCTACATTTGAAAAAATACAAAGTTTTAGTAGTTTTAATTTTAGCAGTATTGGTGATAGTTTTACTTCTGTGTTTCAAAATTTTTCTAATTTAATAAAAAATATAGGAACACTAGGAAGCAATATTTTAAGTTTAGGAAGTGCATATCTTGGTAGTTTTTTTGGAGGGACTGCTTTAACTTCTTTTAGTTCTGGTGCTTTATGGAGTTCTTTAGGTATTGGCGGTATAAATGGAGCTTTAGCCGGTGGTATTGGTTCTACTTTGGGTTTTGTTGGTGGTTTAGCTACTAATGCATTAAGTGGTGGTCTTTTGGGTTATGGTATAGGAAAGCTTGGAGATATGTTATTTAAAGCTGATACTCATGCTGGAAGTGGTGGTGCTATAGGAGGAGTTTTGGGTTCTTTAATAGCACCTGGTATAGGTACTTTGGTAGGTGGTCTTTTAGGTAGTGTTATAGGTGGAATTTTTGGAAAAACTAAAGCTACCGGAAGTGGTCTAAGACTTTGGCAAGATATAAATTTTAAAGATCATTTTTCACAAGGAAATTTGCAAAGCTATATTGATTATCAAAAGAAAGGGTGGTTTAGTAAAAAAAGTTGGACTGAATATCAAAATATAAATGATAGAAAGATAAAAGAACTTAATCTATTTTTGGATAATCAATATGCATTATTAGAAAGGTTAGGGGCAAATTTAGACAAATACGAAATAAACGCAGGGAAATATAGTGGCAATTCTCTTATAGATACAGCCGTTCCAAATGCTTTATTAAAAAGTTTTTTAAATACTGATGATAATGAATTAATTAACGAACAAATCAAAGCCATACAGCAAGCTGCTAAAGAAGCAAATATATCTTATGCACAGCAACTTTCTAAGCAATTTGGTCAGTTTATGAGTATGCAAAGTAATATTTTAAGTCAAATATATAAAAATGATCCTGTGAAGGTGGCAAAAATTACTCTAGATGATACCATGTATGCACTAAAAACTGCCATTAGAAATGTAAGTGGTGGTTTTGATATCTTAGGGTTAAAAGAAGATGAATTTAAAAATATTTCACAAATTTCACTAGATAAACTTAATGAGGCTTATAATGAAAGCTTAAGAAATGATTTTTCAACTGAAAATGTAGAAGCTTGGGAGCAATTGTTACAAGCTTTAGCAAGTGCAAATGAGCAAGTAAATAACATCTTGCAAACCATTATTAATAAAACAAGTGAATTAATGCAGATAAATCAAAGTTTTGCAGGTGTTAATGGATTGGATACTAGTGTTTTTAAAGTTAATGATTTGCTTAATCAGTATGCTACTATAATGGGTGGATTAAAAGATGATCTAAGTAAAGAAGAACAAGATATTTTTAAAGATATTTTTAGTGCTAATGATAAGTTGTTAGAGCTTGGATATGAAGGAATAAATGATTTTTTAAGCACTGGTAATACTGAACTTAGAAAACAATTAATAGCCATTATCACTTCCTTTGAACAAATAATGAAAGAGCAAGGTGGTTTAGTTTTTTCATCAGAGCATTTGAATGAGTTAGCTAAGGTTGATGAGCTTATAAAAGCATATGAAGATGAGAATTCAAAAGAATATGCCAAAATTAAAATTAATGAAAACAATAAACTTTTAGAAAATTTAAACAATCAAAAAAATATTTTATCATCTCTTGCTAGCTTTAGTGATAATTTGATTAAGCAAACTATTCAAACACCTCAAATGATAAGTAAAAACTATGAAAAATTACTAAAAAAAGCTAGCGATGATTTTAAAAATAATAATTTTAATTCATCTTCCTTTGAAGAACTAAAGCAGGCAGCAAGTGCCAAAGCAAATGACTTAAGAAATTCATCATCTTATGAAGAATATCAATTTCAAATGTTAAAAATGGCTAATGATATGAAGGATTTAGGAGGTGAAGCTGATTTAAATACAATACAAGATGAGATTGCCAAAATCACATTAGAAAATGAAAAATTAAATGAAAAACTTCAAGAAACTATAAAAGATACATCTTCTATGACTTTAGAAGAATTAAAAAAATATAGAGAAACTCTTTTAGAGCAAAGCCAAAAAGAAGTTCAGGAAATGATTAAGTATCTTGGAAAAGATTCACCTATAGCAAAATACTTAGAAGGTATGATTAAAGAATTAAAAAATGGTAGTACTTTAAGTGTGGCTGCTATAGAAAATTTAAAATATGCTTTGCTTGCGTATCAAAACAATTCTAATAAAGTAGATAGTGAATTAAATCAAGAAATAAAAAACCCTAATAAAAAAGCGCTCGCTTTTGCAGATGGTGGAATAATAACACAAAAAACAAATGCTATTATAGGAGAAAATGGATATCCTGAGGCAGTTATTCCGTTAAAAGATGGTAAGGGATTAAAGGTTGATGTTTCTAATATATTTGAAAGATTAGAAACAGCTCTTTCTAAAGGTATAGATAATGGCTTTAAGCAATTAAATTCTAAATTTGATGGATTAATTACAAAAGTAGACAATGTAGATAAAGGCATTAAAAGACTTTGTATGGATATGTCAATTCTTACAAAACAAACAAGAGAAATTGTAGAAAGGATTGAGAAATGATTATAGTAAGACCTTTGGAGTTTATCATAGAGCAAAATACCATAAGCAAAGATAATACAGCTCTTTGGGATAAAGATAAAACATATAAGATCAACGATGAGGTTTCTTTTAAGGGATATATTTATAAAAGTGCTAGCGATGAAGACAAACATGAAGAACCAGATGTTTATTTCGATAAATGGGTAAAAATGCGTCCTACAAATGAAAATGCATGTTTTGATGATGAGGTAAATACGCAAAGTAAAGACAATAAAACTTGGAGTGTTATTATAGATGTTAAAGAAAGTTTTGATGCCTTAGCTGTATTAAATGCCAATTTATCCAAGATTAAAATACAAACATTGGATAAAAGGGTTATTTATGAAAAATCACTATTTTACAGAAAATCTCGCACATGGTGGGAATATTTTTTTGGTAGATTTAAAATCAACAAAGATGATTTTATATTTTTTAAATATCCCATTAATTCTAAAATAAAAATAACATTCTATGCTCTAAATGATATTGCTAATGTTGGACATATACTTTTGGGTAAAAAAGAAAAATTAGGTATTACTATACACCCTGCTAATCTTACTTATCTTAATTATTCTAAAACAAACACAAATGAATGGGGACATACTACTGTAGTAGATGGTAAAAAAGCGAAATTTTTAGAATTTATAGTTGCCTTAGAAAAAGCTCATTTTGATTACTATGATGATTTAATTGAAAGCATTTATAATAAAAAGACACTATTTATTGCAGATGAAAGTGAAAATGGGTTTAAAAAACTGACCACTTTTGGTATTTTAAAAGATTATTCAGCTCCTATTGAAGACTATGACTTTTTACAAATTAAATTAAATATACAAGGTTTGATATAAAATTTTTATATCAAGCTAACACGCATTTAAACGCCTCAAAAAATTTATAAAATCTATACAAAACATATTTTAAGGAAAAATATGAACTTTGTTAGATCAGATACTGCAAAAATAAGAAATATAGACAATGATAATAATATATTAAGTTTTGTCATGATTTCAAATTCTAATGCTTGTAAGCGTTGGGATTGGGATATGGGTGAATATCTTGAGGAATTAGATATCTCCGGTGCAAGATATAACGAATTAAGAACACTTTTTACAGACCATAATCCGAGCGTAGATAATGCTATAGCAAAAATTGAGAATATAAGAGTTGAAAATAACGAATTGGTTTGTGACTGTATTTTTGCAAAAGATGAGAGAAGTCAAAATATTTTTAAAAAATACAAAGATGGAATTTTAAGTGATGTATCTATCGGATATAAAATCTTAAAACAAACTATAGATAAAGACAGCAATCCCAAGAAAGTACTTGTAAATGAGTTTGAAATTTTTGAACTTAGTGCTGTTTGGAAAGGTGCAGATAAAAATGCAAAAAAACGCTTTTTTGATGAGCAAACACAAAAAGAAGCTAAAGCTTTAGCCCAAGCAAGAGAACGCGAGCTAGAGCTTATGATTAAAACACTTTAAAGGAGAGATAATGCAAAAAATAAGAGAAGAAATAGGTGCTTTACATAAGCAGATGTTAGAGCTTTCTAATAAAGCAAAAAATGAAAAAAGAGCATTTAGCACAGATGAAGAACAAAAATATAATGAAATGCTTAAAGATTTTGAAAGCAAACGCAGTGAGCTTTTAAGACTTGAAGAAGAGCAAAAAAGAGAAAAATTTTTAAATGAAGTTACAAGTATAAGATTAGAACAAAATCCACATCCACAAAAAGAAGAAGAAAGAGACTCTATGAGATCTTTTGTTAAATACTTAAGAAGTGGAGTTATAGACACATCTTTGCAAAGAGATGCATTAAACGAAGCTTCAGGTGATAAAGGCGGTGTTTTAGTTCCTACAACATTACAATCAAAAATTAGATCAAAATTGACAGATCTTAGTGTAATTAGGAAAATAGCTACTGTGCAAAAATCATCCACAAATCAAGATATACCTATACTTGAAGATATAAGTGGTTTTGGTTGGATTGATGAAATGGCTAGTTTTAATGAGGCAAGTGCTTCTTTTTCAAAATTAACTATTGGAGCATACAAATTGGGAGGTATTATTAAAATTAGTGAAGAATTACTAAATGATAATATCTCAAATTTAGAAAGTTTTTTAATTAGAAAGAGTGCTGAAAAAATTGCACAAGCAGAGGAAGAAGCATTTATAAAAGGCGATGGAAATAAAAAACCAACAGGTATTGTAAATACAAAAACAAAATATGAATTAGCAAGTAACAGTGGCATTACAAGCAATGATGTAATTGATGCATTTTTTACATTAAAAAGTGCATATAGATCTAATGCATGTTGGCTTGTTGGGGATGATTTTATGAAAGCTCTTTATAAATTAGTCGATGGAGATGGTAGACCTTTATGGATGCCAGCGCTTAGTTCTGGTGGATATGACACTATTTTAGGTAAAAAAGTAATCTATTGTTCTTCATTAGATGGTTTTGGTGCTAATAAAATTCCTGCTATCTTCGGTGATTTTAGTTTTTATGAAATTTGGGATAGAGAAACTATGAGTTTTACGAGATTAAATGAATTGTATGCTCAAAATGATTTAGTTGGAATTAAAGTTAGATCAAGACTTGATGCTAAATTAATCACAGATGAAGCAGTTTGTAAAATAGTAACTCCTTCTTAAAGTATAAGTCATGAAAAAAGTTGAATTTTTATTTTGTTTAAGTGGTGATGTTTTTTATAGAAAAGGTGATGTGGTAGAGCTTAATGATAAAGAAGCTCTACGACTTCAAAAGAGAAATATTGTAAAGATACTTATAGATCAAGAGCAAGTAGATGAACAAGTAGATGAACAAGTAGATGAACAAGTAGATGAACAAGTAGATGAACAAGTAGATGAACAAGTAGATGAACAAGTAGATGAACAAGTAGATGAACAAGTAGATGAACAAGTAGATGAAGCTCAGCAAAAACAAAAAGGTAAGGGCAAAAAATGATTATTAAAGAATTAAATGCACCTGAAAAAACTCTTATAAACATAAAAGAATTAAGAGAATTTCTAAGAATAGATAGTGAAGTTTTTGATGAAAGCATAAAGCAGTCTTTAAAAGCTGCCATAACAGAATTTGAAAACAGAACTAATCGCATATTGGTTAAGAATAATTATGAAATATCTTTTTTCAATGAAAGAGTTGTGTTAGCCCCATTTAATTCTTTAGAGAATGCGCAATTCAAAGCAGAATTTAAAACAAATTCCAATGTTTTGTATTGTGAAGGTAGTGGAAGAATGATTGTTAATTTAGGTTATGAAGAGCTTCCAGAAGATATAAAACTTTGGCTTAAAAACTATTGTTTGCACGCTTTTGAAAACACAAGTTTTCCTAATATAAGTAAAGCTCTTATCAATAGATATAAAATATCCTTCTTCTAAGGTTTTTAAATGAAAGCAAAAGAACTTAAACATCGTTTAAAAATATATAAAAAAATGCAAAGTAAAAATGAATTTCAAGAGCTAGATTATGATGAGGTAGTTTTTATAAAAGAAATATTTGCAAGTTGTAAAAATTTAATCGTTGAAAATAAAGAACAAGGCAACATAACAAACAAAACTTCTTTTTGCGAGTTCGAAGTTAGATTTTTAGAGCTTGACATGTCTTATCTGATCGAGTTTGAAGGTGGTAGATATGAAATTTTAAGCATACAAGATGAGGGTATGAGTAAAAGATTTTTAAAAATAAAAGCGAGAAAAATAGATGATTACAACTAAAATCAGTCAATTACCATCACCACCAGATTTAGAAAATCCTATAGATTTTGATAAGCAAGCAGATGCCTTTGTAAGATCTTTAAACCCTTTTGGAAAAGAATTAAATAGCTTGTCAAAAGAAATTAATGAGCTTAGTGAATTTATTTCTCAAAAATCAGATGAATTGGTGTCTTTTATAAACTTAAAACTAGAAGAGATTGATTTAGAAGCAAATGAAGAAAAACTAAAACTCTTAAAATATGCAAAAGAATTAGAGCAAGCCTTATTTTTGCATACACAAAATAAAACAGAAGAATTGCTAAGTTTGATAGATGAAAAGGGTTTTGAAATTATAGAAAGAATAAATGATAATTGCTTAGGGGCTGATTACACTGCTTTAAGTCAATCTTTAGCTCATAATATTTCTATTGAGCGTTTTTTATGGGAAAGCAATATGATAAAGCTTAGCCAAAAAGAAATACCTAACAATGAGCAATTAATCATTGAAGTTTTAAACAACAAAGAAGATACTAAACATACTATAAAAATTTTAAAAGACTTATTAGATCTGCTTAATATGCAAAATGAAATAAATCAAATTTTTAAAGGAGAAGAATAATGAATCAAAAGCCTACACCTCTTATGCTTTATACAATTTTAGAACAAGCAAGTAAAGATATCATAGCTATAAGAGAATACTTGTACAATAGCAAAGAAAAAATAGATGAACATATATTAGAACATATTGATAAATTTGAAGAAAAGGTAAAAGAAGCTATAGCTTCTTATGAAGCTTTAAGCAAAGAAAAGCTTGAAATTCTTGAAGAACTTTATAAGCAAGTGGTTTATCCTTTTGATTTTGCAAGTAGTGATAATGAGCCGGTTAATCCTAAATTAAACCAAATATGGTTTAAAAAATCAACAGCACAAATATTGCAATTTTTACAAAATCCGACAATAAACTTTATTCAAAAAACACCACCAAGTCAAAAAAAAGAAGGAAGTGTTTGGTTTAAACCTCTTGATGATGAAAACATTATGCAAGGGGAGATTTATGTTTGTGAGAAAGTTTTAGATAATAAAGCTTGGGTTAATCCTGCTTTGCCAAAAGAATTAAAACCTGCTTTTATCAGCGAAGAAGAACCAAGTAAGGCTAACTTGGGTGATATTTGGAAAAAACAAAGCACCGGAGAATATTTTGTATATGTACAAACTAGTAGCGGTAAAACTTGGACAAGTCCTGAAAATCCAAGTGTTTATATTCCAACTCACACCAGCGAAGAAGAACCAAGTAAGGCTAACTTGGGTGATATTTGGAAAAAACAAAGCACCGGAGAGTATTTTATACATATAAGAACAACAGATGATAATGCTTGGATTTTAAAGCATGATTTAAAGATAGAGCCATATATTTGGGTTGATCAAAAAGATGAAAATATTAAATATATACTTTCTTTGCTTGGTGAT
Source organism: Campylobacter sp. IFREMER_LSEM_CL1085 (assembly GCF_025772235.1). Classification (NCBI taxonomy): domain Bacteria; kingdom Pseudomonadati; phylum Campylobacterota; class Epsilonproteobacteria; order Campylobacterales; family Campylobacteraceae; genus Campylobacter; species Campylobacter sp. IFREMER_LSEM_CL1085. Next base: position 22,747 of record NZ_JAKMRU010000021.1, read on the forward strand.
TTGCAAAATAAAGATGATGTTCAAGAAAAACATGAGAATGAAGTATTAGAAAAAGAACAAGAATTAAATAGTAAAAAAGATGAATTAGAAAATATAAAAAATCAAATTCAAGAAGAGCTTAACAAAGTTCCACCTGGCGATGTATCTTCTTTAGAAGAAGAAAAAGCAAGACTTGAAGAAGAGATTAATCAAATTCAAAAAGATTTAGATGAAAAAAAAGAGGAATTGGAGGCTATATTAGAAGAAAAAAGACTTGTAAATAAAAAAATGTTAGATGAGGCTTTGAAAACAAAAGTTTCTATAGAAGGAAACAAGACAATAAACGGAAATATAACTTTAAGTGGTGCTTTAACGGCAAATGGAACTACTAATTTAAATGGAAATACTACTTTTAAGCTTATTCCAAATTGTGCAGTTAATCCAACAGCTGATAATCATTTAGCTAGAAAGTGGTATGTAGATTATGGTGGTGGTATTAAAAATTTAGGAACAGTAGGTTCAACAAACATAGACTTAAGACAAGCTCAACATTTTATTTTAACAGCAAATGCAAATACAGAGTTGGGTATAGCTAATTGGGGTGGGGCAGGTAAAAGTGGAACCATAACCATAAATAATTGTCAAAACATAAAATCTTTTAAAGCACCATTTAAATTTAGAATAGCACAAAGTGGTTTTAGTGGAACTGAGACCTTTGCTTATTTTTGCATAGCAGCAAATAACATCAGATTAGTAAGGTCTTAATATGAATACTCTAATGCTTGCAAATTCAATATTTCAAGTTAATTTACCTCCAGAACTTGGCGGAGGCGTGGCTAATTATAATTATATGTTTAGTTTAAATAATCTAGTAAGACCTAATGAATATGTTATGCCTGCTAATTTAGCAAATAAAGAAGTTTTAGTTGTAGGAGAAGTTTGGACTGCAAACAACATGAATAATAAAACTTCAGCAAATTCTATTGATATAACTTGGAATAATTATGCTAATTCACATCGTTTTTATGGTCCATCAAGATCATACACAGCTAATAAAAAAATACCAGTGAAAGCAAAAATAAAATTTGGCGCTATAAACTCAAATAAAATTAGATTTTCTTCATATCAAACAGGTAGTCACAACGCACAAGCAGGGTGGAATACTAGCGATTGTAATTTGCAATGTCGTGGAAACTTGACATTTTATTATAACTAAGGAGGAAAGATGTTTTACAAGATAGATGATAAGGTTTTTTTTAATGAAGATGTGTATTTAAAAAAAGTTATTATTAAAGTAGATGAGGAAGAATTAGAAGGAGAAGATACTTATTTTTTAAGTAAATTAAATGATGATGAGCTTAAAGCTCTTGGTTTTGCTAGAGTGAGTGAGCAAGAATTGCCAAGTTTTGATGAAAAAAGCCAAGAGCTTGTTAGAAAAGAAGAATTTGATGAGCTAAGTAATATCTTTCATATAAAATATGAAGTACGCCAAAAAAGCTTAGAAGAACTAAAAACAATCAAGCTTGATGAAATAAGAGCTAAAAGAGATGAAGCTTTAGAAGGCGGACTTATTTATAATGAGCATGCTTTCCAAACAAGAGAAAAAGACAAGCTTAATATCAATGGAGCTGTAACTAATTTAATGCTTGATATGCAAAGTGGAACTAACTCAATTTCTGAAATCATTTGGATTGATGTAAATGACGAAAAAGTAACTTTTACACCACAAGATTTTTTAAAATTTGCTTCAATGGTAGCTTTTCATACCCAAGAAATTACCTTTAAAGCAAATATTTTAAAAGAAAGAATAGAACAAGCTGAATCTGAACAAGATTTAGAAGCTATTG
>NZ_JAKMRU010000022.1:0-19809 GCF_025772235.1 Campylobacter sp. IFREMER_LSEM_CL1085
TTATCTTCTTTTTTATCTTCTTTTTTATCTTCTTTTTTATCTTCTTTTTTATCTTCTTTTTTATTAGTAAAAGCCGTAGTATTAGTTTCGTTTTTTACTAGCTCTTTTTTTATTTTTTGATCTTGTATAACTTTTAAAGCATTCTTTAAACGCGAAATTTCTTCTTCACTTACTCCGCTTTCTTTAAGCTCTTGCACATAAGCCTTATCATCAAAACCTAAAAAATTTGAACTAATGATTAATCTTTTTAAAATCTCATTTTTTTCTTCATTATTATCATTAATTACGCTTTGTATATATAAAGATTTTAGTTGTTGATGTAATTGTAATTTTTCTTCTGCATTAGAGGTTAAAAAGTTTTGATCAAATTTTTTAACCTCTACATTAGCAAAAACACCAATATAAAATAATAAAAAAATAAAAAATATTCTAAGCATCTTCACCATAAACTAATTTTTTCATTAGTTCTTCTACGCTAATAAGTTTATCCAATCTATACCCATTAGCTCCTGTAAAAAATAAACCTGTTTCTTTTTTGCCACTCCAAGCATCGTATAATCTATCCGCTATACAATAACCTACTTTAGTAGCTTCCTTGCCTCTACCACATGGTGCAACGCAGTTGCTCACACAAGAAATTTTTGGCCCCATTCTTTTATCTACTAAATTTAAAAGATTAGTTCTTACTCCTCTTGCAGGATAACCAACCGGGGATTTTAAAAGCTCAATATCTTCTTTTTTACAATCAAGTAATACTTGTTTAAAATCATCACTCGCATCACACTCAAAAGTTCCTATAAAACGAGTTCCCATTTGAACGCCACTTGCTCCTAAAGACATCATCTTTTCTATATCTTGCTTATCCCAAATTCCACCTGCAGCAATCAGTGGTATGTCGCCCCAATTTTTAATTTCTTGCGCAACTTGTGGCACCACATTTTCTAATTGATATTCATCCATTAAACATTGCTCATAAGTAAAACCCTGATGTCCGCCGCTTTTTGGTCCTTCAACTATAACTGCATCAGGTAAGCGATTGTATCTACTTTGCCATCTTTTACAAATAATTTTTAAAGCCTTAGCTGATGATACAATAGGTACCAAAGCAACATCAGGATAATCTTGTGTAAATTCAGGTAAATTTGTAGGAAGTCCTGCTCCTGAAACTATCACATTAAAACCAACCTCACAAGCATTACGAGCAATTTGCGCATAATTATTACTTGCATATAAAATATTACAGCCCAAAGGTGCGTCTTTGCAAACCTTTCTAGCATTATCTATCAAAGCTTTTAAGCCTGCTTTTGAGTAAAAATTATCACTACCATAAGGTTTTGCATTAAGTTCTTTATCTATATGTGTTCTATTTTCATAATACCCAGTTCCTACTGAAGAAATAATCCCTAAACCACCATTTAAAGAAACTGCAGAAGCAAGCTTATCCCAACTTATACCAAGCCCCATTCCACCTTGAAAAATAGGATATTTTATCTCATGCTTTCCAATTTTTAAAGCTTTAAAACTCATTATATTACCTTTAATTTTGCAAATTTTCTTTTTCCAACTTGTATAATATATTCTCCACTTTCTAGTTGGTATTGTTCATTTTGAACTTTTTCTCCATTAATACTTACTGCATTAGAACTAATCAATCTTCTAGCAGCTGAAGTAGAGCTTTCCATTTTACATTCCACTATAGCTTTTGCAAGCCAAATACTACCTTCTAAAGTAAAACTTGGCATATCACTAGGAAGCTCTTTTGCACTATGAACTTTGTCAAATTCCTCCTTAGCTTTTAAAGCACATTCATTTGAGTGAAAACGAGCTGTTATCTCTAAAGCTAAATTTTCCTTAGCTTTTTTAGGATGTAATGAACCATTTTTAATATCATCTTTCATTTGTGAAATTTCATTTAAGCTTTTTTCGCTTAAAAGCTCATAATATCTAAACATCAACTCATCACTTATACTCAAAACCTTAGCATACATATCTTTAGCATTTTCTGTTACACCGATATAATTTCCTAAGCTTTTACTCATTTTATTTACACCATCAAGACCTTCAAGCAATGGCATCATCATCACCGCTTGTTCTTTTTGACAATTATATACTCTTTGAAGCTGTCTACCCATTAAAAGATTAAATTTTTGATCCGTTCCACCCATTTCTATATCACTTTTTAACGCAACGCTATCATAACCTTGTAAAAGTGGATATAAAAACTCACAAATTGATATAGGACTTTGCTCTTTAAAACGCTTAGTAAAATCATCTCTTTCAAGCATTCTAGCAACACTAAAAGTCGAAGTAAGTTCTACTATACCAGCAGCACCAAGCTCATTTAGCCATTTAGAATTAAAATGAATTTGAGTTTTGCTTGGATCTAAAATCTTAAAAACTTGCTCTTCATAAGTTTTAGCATTTTTAAGCACTTCTTCTTTATCAAGTTTTTTTCTTGTGACACTTTTTCCTGTTGGATCGCCTATTTGAGCAGTAAAATCACCTATTAAAAATTGCACTATAGCTCCATGCTTTTGAAGTAAAGCCATCTTGCTTAAAACTACAGTATGACCTAAATGCAAATCAGCGGCCGTAGGATCAAAACCAGCTTTTACAAAAAAGTTTTCGCCTTTTTCATAATAATTTTTTACCAAAGAAATCAATCTTTCCTCATCAATAATTTCTGCTATTCCTCTTTTAATATCTTTAATAATTTCTTCAATATTCATTATAAAACCTTTTTTAGTGATTATTATATGCATCATTTAAAGATGTAAAATCTAAAATCTTATACCTAGCTTTTAATCTTTCTTTTGCATTTTCAACATCTATATTATTAGGTAATTCAACTTGCACTTCAAAATAATTTGCCACCACAGGCTCTGAATCGGCTGAATTAATACTTAAAACATTAATCTGCATTTTAGCCAAAGTAGTTAGAAAATCCGCTAAAGAGCCTTTTTTATTTTCTATAGAAACAATGATTTTGTAACTTTTTATCGAGCTATCATTCCAAGAAACAAAAACCATTTCTTTGTTATCTTCTATCATCTTCATTGCTTGTTCGCAAAGTTTATGGTGTATTGTAGCACTAGTTGAATGTCTAAAAGCAATGATTTCATCTCCTCTTTTAGGTCTACAACAATAATCAAAATTAATCGTAGTTATTTTATAATTAGAACCAATCACTATGCTTTCAAATTTTTGTTCATTTTGTTCAAATTTAGCTGCTTGATTTTGTCCTACATATTTTCTAAGAGCTATAATTACCTCTTTAAAATAATTAAAATCTAAAGCAATTTGTCTGAGCTTTTTATTAAATTTTTCTTTTTCAAGCCATTCTTCTATAAGTTTAGAATCTTTATTAAATGCCGTAGATAAAAGATTAATGGCGATTTTATTGTTTAATTCTTTTTTCTTTTGCTTACAAAAATCTCTTATGCTAGCCCTAGCTTTTCCTGTTTTAACACTATCTATCCAAGAGCATCTAAAAAATTCTTCCTCCGAAGTTTCAATACTAACTATATCTCCATTTTTAAGCACAGTTAAAAGCGGGACTCTCATACGATTTACAAAGGCGGTTTTTGCATGAAGTCCTACTTTAGTATGAACCTCATATGCAAAATCCAAAGCCGTAGCTCCACGCGGTAAGGTAAAAATTTCACCTTTAGGAGAATATACTGCTATATCCTCAATATATAAACTATCCTTTGCATATTCATAAAGCTCAATAGCATCACAATCTTGTATATTATTTCCTTCTTCTTTACCATGCATAGAAATATCTTCAAGCCAATCTAAATTTGGTGTTGCAATATTTCCTTCTTTATATTTCCAATGTGCTGCAACGCCAAATTCAGCAGTTTTATGCATATCAAAGGTGCGAATTTGAGCCTCTATGATATTTTTTGCATCAAAAAGTGTTGTATGTAAGGTTTGATAGCCATTTTGTTTTGGCAAGGCTATATAGTCTTTAAATCTTGAAATCAAAGGATTAAAATGCGTATGTAAAATTCCTAAAGCCAAATAACAATCATAAACTTTTTCAACCAAAATTCTTACACCTAAAAGGTCTAAAACTTCATCAAGCCCCACACCTTTTCTTTGCATCTTTAAATAAATAGAATAATTATGTTTAATTCTTTTATGTATAACAAAACTACCTTGTCTAAACCCATTTTCCAAAAATAACATTTCTATTTTTGAAATAAATTCATTAAATCCAAGTTGAATTTGTTGATCTTTTGCATTTATATAATTATCAATTTGTGCATATTCATCAGGAAGCAAAAATTTAAAACTTAAATCCTCAAGTAAATTCTTTATACTTGAAATTCCAAGTCTATGAGCTATAGGTGCATATACCACCAAGGTTTCTTCGCTAATTCTTTTTTGTTTATCTTCTCGTAAATAATTTAAGGTAAGCATATTGTGCAATCTATCACAAAGCTTTATTACAAGCACACTCACATCTTCAACACCCGCTAAAAGCATATTTCTAAAAGTCAGAGCAGATTTTGCAAGTTTCTCATTAGAATTGGAATGAGTAAGATGATCTTCTCTAATACTAACTATTTTAGTTAAACCTTGAACTAATTTTGTTACTTCTTCGCCAAAATTTGCATTTAACTCTTCTTCATTACAATTTGTATCTTCTAATACATCATGTAACAATGCGGCTATAATCATAGATTGTATAGGACTTAAAAAAGCTACAAAAGAAGCTACCAATATAGGATGAACCGCATAAGGTTCTCCACTCTTTCTAAATTGCCCTTCGTGTTTTTGGATACAAAACTCCACTGCTTTTTCCAAAACAGCAGATTGTGGAAAAACCATAAAAAGAATTTTTTTTGCTCTTTGTAAATCCTTGCAATTTTTTACATCATCAACAAGTTTATCTAGCAATAACTCATCATTTACCAGCTTCAATAAATCCCTCTAATACGATTTTATCTTCTGCTATTTCATATAAAGCAATATCAGTATATTTATATTTATTTTTATCTAAATTTACTAAAGGTTCTGCACCATTTGCAAGCTCTTCAGCTCTTTTAGCCACCACAAGAGCTAATTTGTATCTATCATCTTTTAATTTTTTTAATGCCTTTGCAGCTATTTGTTCTACTCTCATTTTTTACCTTTAATCTTGATTTTTAACAATAGAGCATAAGCTCATATCGCCTTGGATAATTTTTAATAAATTTCCTTCTTTAAACATATTACATACCACAATAGGTAAAGCATTATCTTTAGCTAGGGCTATTGCCGTATCATCCATAACTTTTATATTATCATGTAAAGCTCTTTCATAACTTAACTCATTAAGCATAATAGCATCATCAAATTTTTTAGGATCTTTATTATAAATTCCATCTACCTTAGTTGCTTTAATGATCATATCTGCTTGAATTTCAACTGCTCTTAAAGTTGCAGCAGTATCTGTAGTAAAATAAGGATTGCCAGTACCACAAGCAAAAATAACTATGCGTCCTTTTTCTAAATGTCTATGTGCTCTTCTCATAATATATGTTTCACAAAATGCTTCCATTTGGATAGCACTTTGAACCCTCACATCAAGTCCAGCACTTTCTAATGCTTCTTGCATGGCTATAGAATTAATTACAGTAGCAAGCATACCCATATGATCGCCACTTGTTCTTTTTATCAGTCCATCTCTTGCAGCAGATACCCCTCTAATGATATTACCACCACCTATTACAATACCTACTTCAACATTTTCATGAATCAAACTTTTTATTTCAGAAGCTATATATTTTAAAATAGAATTTTCTATACCAAATCCATTTTCTCCGGCCAAAGCTTCTCCAGAAAATTTAACCAATACTCTTTTTCTTTTATTGTTCATCAAATTTCTCCTTTGATTTAAAACTATATCAAAATTCGCATTAAAAAAAACTAATTTATTTAATCATTTCCAAAGGATTGATATGAAAATTCTTTTGGGTTACTTCAAAAGTTAAATCACTTTCAACCCTACCTATAATATAACCTTTCTTGATATTTCTACCTACTTTAACCCCAGGAGCAATTTTATCTAAATGTGCATAAATAGTATGTATACCATCTTTATTTTCAACAATCACAACTTGCTTTAAAGTTGGAGTTGCTTTTGCAAAAACTACTTTTCCATCTAAGACATTTCTTACCGCAGCATTAGCACTATCACTTTTTAAAACTACATTTTCATTATAGATCTTAATATTATAAATAGGATCTATATAATTTCCAAATTTTTGCTTTACTGTATAAGATTCTAAAGGAGCTATTGTCTTAGGACCACTATAGCGCTTAACACTGCTTGTTTGATAGCTTGAACCTACTTGTTTTATGTTTGAATTTGGCTTTTGATCATCCTTTTTTTGTGCTAATTTTTCTTCTTCTTTTTCTTTGATAATTTTTAATTTATTGAGTGTTTTTCTTAATTCTTGCTGTTGGGCTTGCAAATTAGAAAGTTTTCTAGTATAAATTTCTTTATCAGTTTTTTGTTTAGCTATTTCTTGCTCTTGTTTTTTTCTAAGGTTTTTGAGCTCATCAATTTGATCTTTATAAACTTTTAAATTATTATTAATTGTAGTAATTTGTCTTTGCTTTTCTTCTATTTTTTTGCTCACATCTTCATAATCTTTTGAAATTTGATAAAATTCTTCTTTGAAAATTTTATCCAAAACCCCAACTAACTCCAAAGCAATAATACTATCTTCACTTTCAATATAATTTTTAGGGATTGCTAAATCATAAGCAAAATCTTTAGCAATTAAATCAATTATTTTTCCTTCGATCTTATTTTTATTTTGCAAAAGATCTTTATTTTGTGCATTAAGCTGTTCTAATGCTTTTATTTGAGTTTTCACAGATCCTTCAAGTTTAGAAGTTTTTGAAGTTAAGGTGCTAATTTCTGAAGCAATTTTTTTTAAATTTTTCTCATTATCTAAAATTTCACTAGCTAAATCTTCTAATTTTTTAGATAATTGCTTTACTATGCGTTCATTTTCTTTAATATCTTTTTGCTTTTGTGCAATTTCATTTGCAAATAAAACAGAAAAGGAAAATAAAAAAAGCAAAAAGCATTTTTTCATTTTCTAACCTTAAACATCACAAAATTCACACAAGCAAAACAAACACAAAGCATTGCTAAAAAAATCAAAAATAAATGCGTGAAAATACTTATTTTAGGTAAGCTAATATCTACACTTTGTAAAGCTAGCTTAATAGATTCAAGATCATAAACTTGGGTAAAAAATAACACAAGCAATAAAAATGCTATAAAGCAATCAATAAAAACTATCTTATAAAGCATAAAAGATCTAAACCAAAATGGGGCACCAAGCAAGCACATGATTTCCACTCTTTGAGTATGCTCGAAAAGCCAAATTTTCATTTGTTTAAGCAATAATACAAAACTAAGCAATATTATAATAAACAAGAAAAACCATAATAAAAATTTCACTAAAACTAAAAGTTTATAAATTTTTGTATGCGTTTTTGCAAAAGTCTCCACTCTAGTAATGTTAGGATTTTTTAAAAGTTTATCTTTTAAAATGTTTAACTCATCTTCTGACAAAAGCTTATTAAGCTTCAAAGTATAAAATTTTGGCAATGTAGCCTTTAAAACCTCTATGTTTTTAGCTGATATATCATTTTTAAGTCTATCTATCATTTCATTTGGATTTAAAATTTCTAAAGACTGAAAATGACTAACCTGCTCTTCTATGCTTTTTTTATCTAAGTGAGTTTTTCCTACTAAAATGATATTATAGTCTTTATTTAAAAGTTTTTCATAATATTCAATAGTTTTATTTGTGATAATCAAAAACTCAAAAGCAAACATCATCACCATTAAAGCAAATATCAAAGAAAGATGATTTTTAAAAGATTTCATTCATTCTCCCATTTTCTATATTAAAACGACGATAATCAAGTCTTAAATTAGTAGGAATTCTATGTGTAACAACTACCACGCAAGTTCCAAGTATTTCTCTAGCTGATTTTAACAAAGTCCATATAATATCTGAAGAATACTCATCTAAATTTCCCGTTGGCTCATCGCATAAGAGTAATTTTGGATTATGTGCTAGAGCTCTTGCCATGGCCACGCGTTGCTGCTCTCCACCTGAAAGTTGAGCTGGCTTTTTATCAGCTTTGAAAGTTAAATTTACATGCTTTAAAAGCTTTGCGGCTTGTTCTTTACATACATTTTTACTATAACCTTTAATCATCAAAGGTAACATTACATTTTTTTCTACACTAAATTCTTGAACCAAACGATAATCTTGAAAAATAATTCCTATTTTTTGCCTAAGCTGCAAAAGTTCAGCATTAGAAATATCCACTAAATCATTATTGCAAACCTTTAAATTTCCACTTATTGGCTCCAAATCCCCATAAAAAGATTTTAATAAAGTTGATTTTCCGCTACCACTTTTTCCTGTGATAAAAACAAAATCATTATCTTTTAGCGAAAAACTAGCATTTTCTATAACAAGCTCATCATAACCAAGACAAAGCTTTTTGGCTTCTATCATCACTGCTTTTTCCTTATCATTTGTTTGATAATTATTTAAATCATTATTATTTAATATAAGAATACAATATTTCTCTTAATTTTTCTATAGCTTTTAAATTTTCTTTAGTTTTAAAAGGTTGCTCAAAGATAAATTCTATCTTTTGTAAGTTTAATACTATATAAACATGTTCAGGTTTATAAAAAGCACCAAAAGCTATTTTAATAACAAGTTCTTCATCTTTAATATACATTTTTTCAAAATGCAAGAAAAAATCTTCGCCTTTAAAAACTTCATTTTTAAAATTCTTTTTTATACAAGCTAATTCTTTTGTATTTAATTTTAAATCCTCAATAGCAAATTTTTGATTTTTATTCAAGCTTTTACTCTTGCTAAAACCACTAATGATTAAATCATATATATCTTTATTTTGTCTTTTCCAACGATCTTCATATTTACTTGAAATTTCTAAATTTTCATTTTTTTTGATTAAAGCTTTTAAATGTGAGAAAGTTAAAAAAGTCTCCAAAGTAAAATCAAAATACAAAAAACTATCCGTTCTAAGTTCAAATTGTCCATCTTCTTTTAAAACCCTAGCACATTCATTTGCAAAATTTAACCCCACAACTCTACGGTGAGGCTTTTTATCCCAAGGAACAGGAAAATGCAAAAAGATTTTATCTATCAAGTTAGATTCAAGTACGCTTAATAATAATCTTGCATCAGTTTCTATTAATAAAACATTGTTTAAATTTTCACTTAAAGCAAGTTTAGCTACTTGTTCTAATGCAGGAGTGTAAATTTCTATACCAATTATCAGTACATTAGGATTTTGCCTAGCTTGATAAAGCAAATGTCTACCGCTTCCAAAACCTATTTCAATATAAATTTGTTTTTTATTTTTTATTTGTTCTAAAATTTCTTTTAAATCATTAGCAATTAAAGGTGTTTTTTGGATTAACCTTGTGTGTTTTAGCGCCACAGCTTCACAAACTACATCTTGAGTAAAATTTTCTTTAAATACAAGTAAAGCCTTTTGCAAATACCCAATTTGCGAAGGCTTAGTATGTTTTTCACCCTTTATAAGCCATTCTTGACTTTTTTCACCTTTTTTAATTTGTAAAAAAAATTTTTCTTGGTTTATACGCGTAAAAAGCAAATCAACATTTTCACCTTTAGCAAGCCATAAGAATTCAACTCCATCTTTTTCAAAAGGAAGTTGAATTTCTTTTAAAATTTTACACTTAAAATTTGGCATTATTTTACTGCTGTAAATTTATCAGAAGCTTTTGATTCTATGCCATTTGCATCAATTGCAATAACTTCATAACTATATACTTTTCCAGGAGCTGCAGTAATATCTTTTAATTGTTTAGATTTAATCTCTTTAAACACAGCATTACTTCCACCACCACTTCTTTTAACTATGTATTCTTTAGCTCTATCATCATTATCAATCCACTCTACCCTAATACCATCATCTTCAACAGCACACAAAACAATACTTGGCGCTAATGGTGCTCCTAGGGTAATACCTTCCACAGGCTCACTTGCTATAGGACTTTCCAAGCCATCTTTATCGACCATACTAACTTTATAATATCTTTTTTCAGCCACACCTTTAACCACATCTTCATAAGTATTTTCAGAAGTTTTAGCTACCACACTAAAAGGTAAAAAAGTAGTTGAACTTGAATAAATTTTATAATAAGCAAAATCAGCATAATCAATTTTATCCCAAGTTAAAATAATTTTTCTTGGTGCGTCTTTACTTGCTTGTAAATTACTTACCATAGGAGGAAGGGCTTTGGTAGTTGATTCTACTATTTTGCTTGGAGTGCTTTTAATACCATCATAAGTTAAAGCTATGATTCTATATTGAAAACTTTCATCAGGTTTTAGCGAATCATCTATATATTCAGCACTTAAGCGATTTTTGATTCTAGCTAATTCTTTAAATTTCATATCTTTCATATTTGCACGCTCAATGATGTATGAATTTACTCTTACATCAGGATGTGGTCTCCAAACTATTTTCACACGATTTGGCAACCCCACAATAGCTTGCACAAAAGGCACTGGATCAATCACTCTATTTGTAAAAGCTTCTATACTTACACCATCTTGAGAAACTTGTCCAAGTTCATTAAAGGTTTTCATAGAATAATAATATCTTGTATTTGGTGCTAAATTTGTATCAGTATAGTGAGTTTGAAATTTATTTTTAATTTTTGCTATAAGCTCCATAGGTGCACCAGCTGCATTTGCTCTATAAATATAATAACCTGCTATATTTTGATCATACAAAGGTTCCCATTCAAACGCTATACTTGTAATATCACTTATACTTTTAATACTTGATATTTTTGGTAAAGTATCATTTACTTGAGCAATTTGCGGTGAACTTACGCTACAAGCACTAAAAGCTAAAGCAGAACTTAAGATAATCCAATGAAGTTTTTTCATCTATCTCTCCTTGTGTAAAATTTTCTTTTAAAATTTGATAAAAATCATCAAACATAGGAGCTTTTACAAACATCAACTCTTTAGTCCTAGGATGAATAAAATAAATCAAATACGCATGAAGCATTACTCTATTATACTTTATTTTTCCTTTATATCCGTATAATTCATCTCCTAAAATATAGCGATTAAAATCTGCTAAATGCACCCTGATTTGATGAGTTCTTCCTGTGTATAACTTAGCAGCTATCAAAGAGCAATTTTTAGCACTTAATAAATTTATAAAATCTGTTTTTGCATTTTTTGCTAAAGGATTTTTAGTATTTGTAGTAATTTTTTTAAGCCTATTGCTAGGACAACGCATAATAGCTTTTTCATTACTCATTTTATCATTTTTCAAAGGCAATTCACTCAAAGCAAGATAAAATCTACCCATGCTTTTATCCAAAAGCTGATTTGCTAAAAATTGATGTGCTTGATTGTTTTTAGCTATGATGATAGCTCCACTTGTGCCCTTATCAAGTCTATGCACAAGCCCTGCTCTATGTTCTCCATTTAAATTTGATAAAGCATAGCCCTTATGCAAAAGCCAATCCACCAAAGTCGCTTCTTTAACACTACTTGCACCATGCACGACAACATTAGGAGCTTTGTTTAAAACCAAAACATCATCATCTTCATATAAAATTTCTATATCAAACTCAGGCGTGTAGCTTTCTTTGGCTTCTTTTACTAAAGGTAAAAAAATACTTATTTCATCTTTTTGTTTTATTTTTTTAGAACTTTTATTTTCTATTTTTTCATTAATATATATGCAGTTTTCTTTGATTAGTTTAGCAACTTGCGAACGACTTTGCTTAAGTATATCTGATAAAAAAACATCCAATCTTTCTTCACAAAGTGATGAAATTTTTAGCATATTATATTTCCTTGTGATAAAATTTGCAATTTTAGCATATAATTATGTAATATTTTATAAAAAGGGTAGCTTTGATAAAACTTGATAGAAGAATTTTAACACATTTTGACTTTGTACAACCTCTTTTAGTGTTACCTATCATAGCTATATCTTTTCTTTTAATTTATGAGGCAAATACGCGCTTAGCTGAAAAACAATTTATCTATACTTTAGTGGGTTTTACAGGATTTGCGTTTTTTTTCTTTTTACCCTTAAGAAGATTAATGTGGCTTATACCTGTGTTATATTGGATTAATATAGCTTTACTTTTAAGTGTGGATATTTTTGGTGTTGAAAAACTTGGAGCTAGAAGATGGCTTGAAATACCTTTTACGCATTTTACCATACAACCTTCTGAAATTTTTAAGCCCTCTTTTATTTTAATGTTAGCTTATTTGATTTATCAAAATCCTCCACCGCCTAATGGCTATGGCTTAAAACAATTTTTAAAGCTAAGTTTTTATATTTTGCTTCCGTTTTTGCTTATAGCAGGAGAACCTGATTTAGGAACAGCTTTGGTACTTTTAATAGTAGGCTTTGGAACGCTTTTTATCATAGGGGTAAATTATAAAATTTGGCTTAGTATTTTTTTAGCTATAGCCATAGCCTCACCTATTATTTATAGTGATTTTTTAAAGCCTTATCAAAAACAAAGAATTCATGATTTCTTAGCTGAGGAGCCAAGTTACCATGTAAAACAATCCATCATCGCTATAGGAAGCGGTGGTTTGAGTGGAAAAAAAGCAGATGAAGCTACACAAACACATTTTAAATTTTTACCTATTTCTACGAGTGATTTTATCTTTGCATATTTGTCTGAAAGATTTGGTTTTATCGGTGCAGTTGTAATCATATTACTTTACACCTTACTCATTTTTCATTTATTGAGTTTAAATTATAAGCTCAAAGATGATTATTTTACAAGAGTGGTGACAAATTGCATTGCTTTATTTATTTTCATATATGTAGCGGTAAATATATCAATGACCATAGGTTTTGCTCCTGTTGTTGGTATACCTATGCCATTTTTTAGTCATGGGGGAAGTTCTTTTGCTACCTTTATGATTTTCTTTGGAATTTTACAAAATTTAATAACTTTTAGGTATTTAGCAATAGAAAAAGCGGTAAAAATAAAATTCTAAATTTAAATTAAGGAAATAAAGATATAATAACATTTTTATTTTAACTTCTGGCGGATTTATAGCTCAGTTGGTTAGAGCAACCGGCTCATAACCGGTTGGTCGCAGGTTCGAGTCCTGCTAAATCCACCATTTATTTTGCATTACAACTTGATTTTCAAAAAAACATTTTCCAATGATTTTTTAGTATTTTGATAATATTTTTGCAAATTTCTTTCTTTTTGCTTTCTTCTATTTGGAGTTTATCTAAAAAAGTTTCTTCAAGAGTGTTAATAAGTTGTATACATTCTTTTGCATTAAATCTTTCTACTTCGTTTAAAGGTGATAACGCTTTTAACAATAAATCTTTATATTCCATAAGAGTTTTAATATCTACCTCTGAAAGCTGGGCTAACAGAGATAGAAATTGTGCAAAATTATACAGTGGCATATATTTCTTTCTTTTTCCACAACATTATAAAATGTGCCTATATATCCGACTAATAAAATCTTTCATGATCTCCACCACCAAAAGTAACCGCTCGTGTTTCTGTGACATTTACACCTAAAGTATTAAATCTCATTGTAAAAGTAGGAGTATCGGTCAATGGTTTAGTGCACCATGTAGTTGATATTACAACTTTTGCTTCACCAGAATTATCAAATTCTTTATCCCATCTTTGTATAATTGGCACAGTTTGACCAAGGCCAACATCGAGTTTGGTTCCATCAAAATCAACTTTTTCTCCTGCAATTCCATCGGTTAATGTTAAAGTTGCACTGGTGTAGCATGAAGCAGGAATCTTTCCAAGTATCATATATTGCATGAATGCGTTTTTGCACCTCAATACTTCCTACAATTGCTTCAGAATCAGCTCCATCCCATTCTTTATATTTCACTTTAAGACTAAAAATTCTACCGGTGTGTTCAGTAACTTTTCCAATAGGTTTAAAATTTAAATAAACTGAACCTTTATCATCAGTATGAAGCGTGCCTTTATTTACAAAATTAGTATAACCAAGATACTGATCTGGTTGAACATCTACACTAGAGTTTGGAATTAGTCCATATAGCTCTATAGTTGTTCCTGTATCAAATGGAATATTATTTACATTTATTCTTGGACGAATTGGACCATCAAATACAGCTGTTTCACTAGCTTTTTCACTTCCATCTTCATATTCAACGCTTACTGTTACCGGACGAACAACAGGATTAATTGTTCTAAACTTAGTTAGCGCAACACCTTTACTATCAAAATATTTTGGAATTAGATCTTCTTTTGGAAGCACTCCATCGCCGACAATACTCCATTTTATTTTTGCATAAGGAGTGCCTTTTGCCAATATACTGACAGCTTCAAGCAAATATGGATTTAGCCTTGTTTTACCAAGAGTTAATTGAATTGGAATCTTCTTATAATTTAATTCTTTACTTAAATTTTTACCCATAGCATTTACACTAATTACAGGGTTATTTTTAAATGGGGTTTTAGAAGTAATAGTTGCTTTAGCTTCACCACTAGAATTAAATGTTGTATCATGATCATTTAAAGTAGCGTCTCCACTTATATTCCATTCTACTTTTTCATAAGGTTTTCCACCTTTTAATATTGCGTGTGCCTCTTCTCTTTCTTGAGCATTAAAGGAATTCTTATCTACAATCAAGGTAAGCTGTTTATATATATAAATTTCATCTGTAAAAAAATCCGCTGACTTATTTTTTGTTTTCATATATTTAAATTGAATATTGAAATTACTACACAATGGATTCGATACTCCATAAAATTCCAAAGTAGCCTTACCACTAGAATTTACTCTAACATGATCTTGCTTTGGTTTAGCCGCTGATAAAAAATCATGATATATTTCAATTTCTGTATTCGGGATTAAATTACTTACCTCAAGATGAAAATCTTGATTTAATTCTATGGTTTGCTTATAACCATTATAGCTAGGATAAATAATACTAGGGATATATTCTTTATCTACATATGCAATAGTAGTGCTAACACTTTGTCCAATAGTATTTACACTAATTACAGGGTTATTTTTAAATGGGGTTTTAGAAGTAATAGTTGCTTTAGCTTCACCGCTAGCATTAAATGTTGCTTCTTGATTACTTAAAGTAGCGTCTCCACTTAAACTCCACTCTACTTTAGAACCTGTTTTTCCACCTTTTAATACAGCGTGTACTACTTCTCCTTCTTGAGTATAAAGTGTTTCTTTATCAAGTTCTAAATTCAATTCTCTTTGATAAAGATTAATTTTATCTGCAGTTATTTCAGCCTTAGTAATAACTGATTTCATATAACTAAACTTAATAGTAAGTTCTTTAACACTAGGATCACTAATACTACTAAATTCTAAAGTAGCTTCACCTTTATCATTAACATTAAAGCTTTCTTTTTTAGCTTTCACTCCTTTACTTCCACTAATATTATCAATGGTTGAATTTGGTAATAAACCGCTTATTTTTAATACATAATCTGAGTCATAATCTATAGTTTTATCTAATTTTTTCCAAAAACTGACTTTATAAGAAGGATATTCTATTTTTGGAGTATATATAGTTCCATCTATATAAGTTAATGTTTTAGTGAGGTTTTGGCCTAAGGTATTTACATTAATTATAGGATTAGTTTTAAATGGAGCTTTAGAAGTAATAACTGCCTTAGCTTCACCGCTAACATTAAATACTTTATCAGTCTTAGTTAAAGTAGCACCCCCACTTAAACTCCATTCTATTTTTTCATTAGGCTTACCACCTTTTAAAGTTACTTCGGCATTTTTATTAGGTTCTGCAATGATAGTACTTGGATCAGCATTAAAGGAAATAGCGTATTGATAAAGTTTGATTTTATCTAAATTAAGCTCCTTTTTAATACTACCTTGTTTGATATAATTAAACTTAATAGCAATATCTTTAACACTATAATCACTAATACCACTAAATTCTAAAGTAGCTTCACCTTTATCATTAACATTAAAGCTTTCTTTTTTAGCTTTTACTCCTTTACTTCCACTGATTTTATCAATAGTGGAATTTGGTAATAAACCGCTTATTTTAATATTAAAATCATCTATATAATCTATAGTTTTTTCTTGGGTTTTAAAGCTTGGATATTCTACTTTAGGAGTATATTCTTTAATCTCATAAGGCAATTCTTTTTTAAGATCTTTAGTCATAGTTTTAACTTCTAAATTTGGATTAACTTTAAATGGAGCTTTAGAAGTGATAACTGCCTTAGCTTCACCACTAGCATTAAATGTTGCTTCTTGATTGCTTAAAGTAGCGTCTCCACTTAAACTCCATTCTATTTTTTCATTAGGTTTACCACCTTTTAAAGTTACTTCAACATGATCAAGTTTTGGATCTTTTAAAGCTTTGTTATTATCACTTTCATAAGCATGAATTTTATCTTTACTAAAACTAATGCTTGGGGTATATTGGTGGAGTTTGATTTCTCCACTTACTTCTTGAGTGCTAGCTGCGCTTTGATTACAAGTAGCAATGATTTGTAATCTTTTAATATTAAAATCTTTTACTCCTTCAAATACTACCTTACTCTCACCTTTATCATCAGCTGTACTTTCTTTATCGTTACTAATTCTTAAAGTTTTATTGCTTTGTATATCTTTAGCCTTCCATAAAACTTTTGTTTTTGGCATTAAACCTTTAAGTTTTACTTCAAAGTCGCTTTTATAATCAATCATTCCTTTTTCAAAGTCTTGATGAGTCACAGGATCTTTTCCAGCAGGAAGCTCCATAGTGGCTGTATAATTTTTAATCTCTAAATCTTTACTTCTTTCTTTTACTAATTCATCACTCATATTCTTAGCAATGATTTTTACTTTTTCATTTCCACTAAGTCCTATGATTTCTACACTACTCTCACCTTTATCATCAGCTATTAAATTAAGCTCCTTAGTAGTTTTATCTTTATCAACAAATAAAGCATTATCTCCTTGTATACTCCATTTAACTTTTGTAGAATTAGCTTTTAAGTTTTTATAACTTGCATGAGTTTTTTCTTTATTACCTATAATAGCTTTATCTAAGATAATATCATTATCTCCATAAATTGCTATTTGAACAAATGTTTTTAAAGTAACTCCCAATACATTAGCAATGATTTCAGCTTTTTCTTTATCTTTCATGTTTACATCAGGTTTATAGATGATATTTGAATTTCCATCTTTATCAGTTTTATCTGAATTTGGCGTTTTTTCTAAACTTCCTTTACCATTTAATTTCCAATGAATTGCCAAATCGCCTGCTAAATCATTTCCTGTAAATGTGATTAGAGATTTTTCATATCTTTGTATATTAGAAGGTTTAGCAAATATCCTAAAGTCTTCTTTTGGAGCTATGATAGTAATAGGGAAACTTTCTTGAGCATTCCCTGCTTTAGCAATTAAATTGGTTTGGCGTACTCCATAAGAGTGGATTATTTTTACAAAAACTTTTCCATTACTATCAGTAATATAATGATTTCCATCTTTTAAGATTACACTTTTTTGTTCAGGAGTTACACTCATAGCAACATTTTTAACTGCTTGATTAAAGCCATCTTTAAGCATAATACAATGAGTATTACCTCCCAAATTTCCGCAATAAGAAATATGATAAGTATTGTTAATAGCTTTATATTCAAGCACCATAGAATAATCTCTATCTATAAAATGAGTTCTAGAGCCTTCAATGGTATTATTTATACCTGCTAATTTTATATCAAAAGCGTGTTTGAAGGCATCTTTATCTAAAGGTATGTTAAAATTCATAGCTATATTTGTGCCTTGTTTATCACTTTCATTACTTCTTTTATGGCTTAGCGAAAAAGTTAATGCAGGACAGGGTGAGTAAGTAATACCTCCTTCATACACTAAAGGATTTTTTTCTAAATCTTCATAGCAGTTTACATTGCCAAATGGAGCTACTTTTTCTCCATACCATTTACTCATATTAGCAAAAACAGCTACATTACTCATGGAAGGAAAAGCATATTTAATACCCATATCCCAGCCATTAGCAGGGCGTTCTAAGAAAGTTAGATCATTATTTGCATTTTTAAAATCATAACTATTAATCCAATCACTTAATCTTTGATAAATATTAGCATGGAAAGCTAGTGTATCTAACATACTTTCAAAGCCCAAAGATATTCTTTTATGCTCTCTACTAAAATCATGATCATAAACTAAATTTAATCCTAGCATGATATTTCCTGAATTATCTAATGCTAATGCATTAGGATAATATCTTATACCACCACCAAAATGACCTATGATTCTATTATTATCATATCCACCTATACCGCTTTGTAGAAAATAAGATATTTTTGGATTATCTTCACTCATAATAGGTAAAAGAACTTTAGCATTACCACTTAAACCACCCCTATCATTATAGTTTAAATTAAACTCACTATTAATGGAGTGATTAAGAGTATGTAAATATTCTTGGATTAAAGTATTAGCTTGTAAGCTTAAATAATTGCTTGCTAAATCTCTTATAAGCTCATCTCTTTCTTTACTATCTTTGGCATTATATACATTACCTATAGTTTGAATAACATTAACAACCTTACTAGATAATTCTTCATCTTCTTTACTAAGATTAGAATCTTTCTTTGGTTTTTCTTCTAATAGCTTTTTGACTCTTGAGTCAATGTTATTATGTTCTTTAAGTATTTGCTTTTGATCATGGTTTACATGATTAAGTGCAAGAGTTTGATTGTTATCTATAATGATTTTATCTTGATTTTTTAAAATCATTATTTGAGAAAAAAGAAAAGTGTGAATGAGTAAAACAAATAAAAGCGTTTTTTTCATATCCCCCCCCCCGAATCCTTTGCATAAAATTTTTTATTTGTGATGAGAATATGATAACACAAAAAATACAAAAGTGATAAAAAAGTTATAAAAATATTGAAAAATAGCCAAAAAATTGATAAATATAATAATTATTTATAAATTATAATCAAAATTACTTTTATTTTTTATTAAAAAAATGCAAATAGATTTATTATTATTTAAATATATATGAAAAAAACTTATCATTTACTTTTTAAAAACAATGAAAAATAAGCTTTTTGAATTTTTATATTTATATTTTATTATACTATTTAACATTTTTAAAAGTATTAGCATTTAGTATTTTAGATAACAGTGTAAGGTGTATTTATCATATTTGGTATATAAAGTATAAATACTAAGCTTATATATAGTAATAAATAAAGAGTATAAATACCTTATTATACTCTTTAGATAACTACAATATAGAGTTTTTGTATAAATTTGATAATAGTTGTTATAATCTTAAAATTACTTATTAAAAAAATATATTTAATTATAATTTGTATGTTTTTATAATTTGGATAATAGGTAAAAGAATATATATAATATTTAACAGAAAATAAAAAGTGATTAAATAAAGTTAGATATATAAAGATATTTATAGTTTTATATGTTATTTTTATAAATTAAAACAAACATATTTCACAATTAAGCAAGATTAGCACAACTAAGAATTATTTAGAAACAAAAATTTTTTGAGAAATATAAAAAAATGTCTTTAAGTAAAAAAGAATTTGCTAAAGTATTAGGCGTTTCTTCAGGAACTATTGATAATCTAAGAAGAAAAAATACAATCTATGGAAGTATCTTGCTATGTATTATTTTCCATTGAAGAAATAGCTAAAGTTGTATCAGGGATTAAATCTTTAAAATGAGATTTAACTAT
>NZ_JAKMRU010000023.1:0-19152 GCF_025772235.1 Campylobacter sp. IFREMER_LSEM_CL1085
TGATAACACTTAAGGCAACCATGATACTTACAACAATTGTTTGTATTGTTGCTGTTTTGAAAATAGGCTCATTTATAACATCAGCACTTTCGGTGCTACAAACAAGGTAAGAAGATATTTTAGCACATATACCTAGTCTTTCTTTTCCTTTTAATCCATATTCAAAGAAAGAATAATCACCATTTTGTTTGTGTGCATTTAATACCGGTCCATGATCTACCGATGGATCTAATAACTGTTTGTTTTTAGCAACAAATATCTTTCCATTTTCATCAAATAAAAAGCTATTACCAGGCATATTTTCAAAATTTTCTTGAAGCTCTTTTACTGGAATATCAACCCCAATAATTCCTACAAAATTACCATTTTTATATATAGATTTAGTATATGTTATTACATATTGATTTGTTGCTTTATCAATATAAGGAGAAGTGATGAAAATATCTTTATTTTCTTTGGCTCCAATATACCATGGTCTAGTTCTAGCATCATAGTTGATATTTTGTCCATAAATTTCGATATTTTTATTATTTTTATCACTAGTATCATTACTTACAAGATTTTCTCCATTATCTAAACTTATAAAAGCAGATAAAACTCCAGAAGCTTTTCTATATGATTTTAAAATAGAGCCAACATTATCTATCAAAGCTTGTTCGGAATTTAATTTTTCATATGGAAATTCCAAAATTGTTTTTTCCAAATTTAAAATTAAATCACTATTGTGCTTTCGAAATGTTTCTAAAGAAGTTCGAGCAACTTGTAAAATATCATTTTGCCTTTTTAGCTCATTATCATAAAGGTATGTTTTGGTAAAGTAAAAACTTAACACACCTAAAATAATCAAACTTAGTGCAGTGAAAAAATTTGCCATTAAAGACAATTTAACTTTCAAAGTGTTAAACATAATTTCCTCCGTATTTTATTTTTGTAATTTTAATTTTTAAAAATTAATTATCAATTAATATTTTTTTTAATTAATTTTTTTGCTTTTTCCCACAATCTCACTCCCAATTCTTTTGCATTGTTTTTATCTAAATTTTTATATTTATGGCTTGCGAGTTTTTCGAGTTCATTTAACTCTTTAGCTAAGATATTGAGTTTGCTTTGTGCTAGCTTGCTAAAATCATCAATTTTTGGATTTTGTTTAATTTCATTAATTTTGATAAGAATTTGTTCTCTGTTTTCTTGTATTAAGCGTTTAAATTTGGCAAATAAAGTGTCAAATTTATTTTCTAATAAATCTTTAAGTATATCTTTTACGGGATTATTAAATTCTAATGATATTTTTTTAAGCATTTGGATAAATTCTTGCTCTATGTCTATAAGCTCTTTTTCTTTATTTTTTAAATCATGTTCTAAAGCGCTATATGCAAAGCTTGATTTAAATTTTTCAATCGCCAAAGAAATTCCTTCTTGTGTCCCATAAATACTTCCTATACATAAATCATAAGCAAAAGCCTTTGATTCGTTAGCAAGTTCAAAAGCAGCATTTAAAACTACTTGGGATATTTTTAAAATTCTTTCTTTTTCAAAGCTTCCTTCACAAATTGCATTAAATACAAGGTTTTTAGCGATTTCACAAGATGTAAGTTCTATGTTTTCACCTTTTTCTAAAGTTGTGATAAAAGCACTCTCGGCAGTTTCTTTTAAAAGGCCTAGTATTTCTATATCATAAAGCATTGCATCATTGATACTTATATTAAATTCATTTAAATTTAAATCTTTTAAAGTCTTTTCTAAATCAAAAAAGTTATCGCAAATTTTATGTTTAATGGTGTTTTTTTGTTCTTCTATTTTTACTTTTAATTTGCCATATTCGTTAATATAAACAAAAAATGCTTTTTTATCTTCTTCAACTCTAGCTTTAATAATACCTTGGATTATTTTGGAAATATTTTCTTCATTTATAAGTCCAAGTTTTTCTAATACTTTAGAAAAGATAGCAAAAAGCTCTTCATTGCTAGTATTTTCAAAACTAATTTTTTTATAACTTAGATTAAAAACAAGCTCACTAATTAAGTTTGGAATTTCATTTTTTTCACAAGCTAAGAGAGAATTTTCAAAAATTATGGCTAAATTTTTCATATTTTTCCTTTTTTATAATACAAATTTCGCTTTACTTTTTAATTGATTAAAAATATTTAAACGATCATCTTTACTATCGACATAAACACTTAAAAGATAACTTTTATATGTTCCTTGTTTGCTAGTATTTGAGATTTTATATTTAAATTCTCTTTCATTGAGTATTTGGGTGAAAATTTCTAAAGCATCAACTTCAGCTTCAAAAACGACTTTATAATCCCAAAAAGTAGGGTAGTTTATAATAGGTTCTTTTTTAAGATCGCAGATATTTACCACTTTTTCCTCCTTCTTTGCTTTCTAAAACTATATCAGTAATTTGCATACTTTTATCAATAGCTTTAACCATATCATAAATAGTTAAAAGCCCAATGCTAACAGCTGTTAAGCTTTCCATTTCAACCCCTGTTTTTCCTTCGCATTTTACGGTTACAAAGAGTTGAAAAGAACATTCTTCTTTGTTTTCTTCTATATGGGTTTGTACTTTTGAGATCATTAAAGGATGACACATTGGGATAAGATTTGAAGTTTGTTTAGCTCCTATTATGGCTGCTGTGATGGCAGTTTGCAAAACAGGCCCTTTTTTAGCTTTGTTTTCAATGATAGCTTCAAATGCTTCTTTGCTCATGTATATTTTACCGCTTGCACAAGCTTCTCTTTGGGTAATATCTTTTTGACTTACATCTACCATTTTGGGGTGATTTTTTTCATCTAAATGCGTTAAATTCATATTTTTCCTTAAGTAAAGTTTGAAAAATTATACCAAAATGTATATTTTTATATTAAAATACTACTAAAAAATTTTAAAGGATTTGCAATGGCTTATGATGATGAAGAATTTGAAAATTATGATGATGAAATGTATGATGAAGCAGATGATGATACTTATGCAAATAATCAAAGATCATATAATTATGATGATGATGATTATGAATACGATGATGATTATAGTGATGATGATACTTATGAGATGGATTAATCGTGGGTAAAAATCTTACTAAAAAAGACATAAAAGTTTTGAGTCTTTCTTCTTTGGGAGGGACTTTAGAATTTTACGATTTTATCATTTTTGTATTTTTTGCAAGTTATATTTCTAAAAATTTTTTTCCTGAAGATTTAAGTCCATTTTGGAAAATGTTTAATACTTATGGAATTTTTGCCGCAGGATATTTAGCTAGACCACTTGGTGGTATAATCATGGCACATTTTGGCGATAAATTTGGTCGTAAAAAAATGTTTATGCTTAGTATTTTACTGATGGTTGTGCCAACTTTTATGCTTGCTTTTATACCTACTTATGAAAGCATAGGATATTTATGTATAGTATTTTTAATATTTGTAAGGATTTGTCAAGGTATAGCTATAGGTGGGGAATTACCTGGTGCTTGGGTTTTTGTTTTTGAGCATGCTCCAAATGGACAAAAACGCACTTATCTTGGATTTTTAACAGCTTCTGTAGTAGGTGGAATTTTGCTTGGAAGTTTTGTATTTTTAATGATGAATAAGCTTTTTACACAAGAAGAACTTTATGAATGGGCCTGGAGAATTCCATTTTTCTTAGGAGGAATTTTTGGGATTATTTCTGCTTATTTGCGTAAATTTTTACAAGAAACACCTGTTTTTGAACAAATGAAAAAAGATAAGGCTTTAGAAAAATTCCCTCTAAAAGAAGTATTTAAAAAAGCTAAGCTGGGCGTTGTACTTTCTATGTTGATAACTTGGGTTTTGACGGCTTGTATTGTTGTGATGATTTTAACTATACCTTCTTTTATGGCAAAAATGTTAAATATTGATGCAAGCTTTCAAACTTACATACAAATGTTTGGTATAGTTTTGCTTGTAATTGGTTGTATATTAAGTGGAATTTTGGCTGATAAAATAGGTATAGTAAAAGCTTGTATGATTTTTTCGCTAGGATTTTTCTTAACTTGTTTATTTTATTTTAACGCTCTTTATACTAAAACACCTGATTTTAATTTAGTGAGTGTGTACTATTTAAGCGCTTGCTTTTTTACCGGAGTGATGAATTTTTGTCCTTTGATGATGAGTGAGGTATTTGATGCTAAGGTTAAATTTTCAGGGCTTAGTTTTTCTTATAATATAGCTTATGCAATAGCTGGTGGGTTTACTCCGCAACTTGCTTTATTTTTACACACTATTGCTTTGGGAAATTTAGAAAATATTGTTCGTTTTTCTTTAGGATTTTATATGTTTACTATGGCTATAATTTCGCTTGCTTGTGCTTTGATATTTAAATATCTTAGTAATACCCAACGCACATACTCTCAGTGATTTTAATGCGTTTTTCCAAAGGAGTAGGACTGAAAAAATGGCATTTTTCGATATAAATATTATAACTATAATCTAAATTTAAAAAATCATAAAATGCCTTTAAATTTACAAATTTAACCCCACAAACTTCTTTTATATCTAAGATTTTATAAATTTGAGAATTATTTTTTTCTACCAAATGTGATGGAGCTAAAGTAGTAAATGAGCAAAAGGCACTTGCTAATACAAAGCCACTTAGATTTTCACATTTTTGTATAAGATGTTGGTGTTTTTGTAAAATACTTTTTTTATGTAAAAATACCACTCTTGTGCCTTGATAGCGTGCTGCCTGAACATTTTTCCAAAATTTATAAGCATTTTTGGAAATATTTGCTAATTGGTGTAATTGTATATTTAAAATATAATTATCCAAGAATTGATTGGGTGGTAAAATAGTATAAGTCATATTTTTTCTTTAAATTTGTTTTTTTATGATTATACTAAAAATTGACTTTTGTTTATATTTTTAATTTCTAAATTTAATACAATAAGCCAAAATTATTTTTTAAGGAAAAGTATGAAATTTGAAACTATTAATCATGAGGGTATAAAAAAACTTATGGATGTTTTTTATGCAAAAGTTAGAATAGACAAGGATTTAGGGCCTATTTTTAATGAAAAAATTGGTATAGATGATGAGAGTTGGAAAAAACATAAAGAAAAAATAGCAAGTTTTTGGGCAGGGATGTTTTTAGGTGATCCAAGTTATAGCGGTTCTCCTTTGAGAGCTCATCATGAATTACCTTCATTTCCAAGAGAATTTTTTGATGTTTGGCTTAATCTATTTGATGAGAGTTTGCAAGAAGTTTTCGAAGATGAACCAAGAAGTATTATTATAGAAAGAGCTAAAATGATAGCTCAAAGATTTCAAATGATTATTTATGATCACAGATTTGCTTAAGAGTTTTTAAAAACTCTTAGCGATAGTTAAAGGTATGTAAATTTTCACCTTGAGAGTATTTATAACTATATTTTCCATCAAGATAAATTACCAAACGATAATATCCTTTATGTGATCCAAATACAACTTTTCTAACATGAGCAGTATTAACTTGTAAAGTTTTTGTATTGAAATTTTGTTTTTTAGCAAAATCTATAATGATTTTAGTTGGATCTCCTATAGATAAATGTCTTAGCATTCTATCTTCGGTTTTGATATTAATCTTATTATTATAAAAGCTAATAGAAATAAAATTATAAATATTTCCACTAAAAATTGGTGTTTCAATGTTTAAAGTGGTATTGTTTTCTTCTGTTTTAGTGTTTTTTACCCCTTGTTCTTGTGGCACAGTAACAGAAACATCAAGTATAGGTGTGGCATTTGGACTTTTGGCTTTTATAAATGAGTAAGTATCATGCCAATTGATACTTTTGTATATATCTAGAGTAGTTTGCTCTTCAGAGCCATCAAGATTAATATAAGTAATAGTAATATTTTTTAAAATTCTTGCATCAGAATTAAAAGTAAAATCCTGTCTTTGAAAAGGACTAAGTTTTACAAACTCGGTGTTTTGCTGTTCTGAGTTATTGTCAAAAGGATTATCTTTTGCATTTAAAAATACACAGGATAATAAAAATAGTAAAAAAAATTTAATTCTCATGCGAATTTTCTCCTTTAAGTCTTAAAAGCTGTAGGTATTCTTTTTGAGCTTGGGCATTTTTAGCTTTTAAGGTTATTATGTTTTTCTCTAAAATTTTTTGCTCCTCTTTAAGCGATAATAAAACATCTAAAGAGGATTTGCCAAAAAACATATTACCAAAATACATAGCAACAATAATAGCTACAAATGATAATGCAATAGTTTTTATTAGATGATGACGAGCCTCCTTCTTTTTAGAATGCTCATCATACTCTTTTAATAAATCACTCAGAGTTTATCTCCTAAATACTCATCATTATCAAGTTCGATTTCTAACAAACGATTATATTTAGCTGTTCTTTCACCTCTTGCTAGAGCTCCTGTTTTGATTTGTCCTGTATTAAGCGCTACTGCAAAATCAGCTATAAAAGCATCTTCGCTTTCCCCGCTTCTATGACTCATAATACATCTGTAATTATTTCTATGAGCTAGTCTTACTGTTCTCATAGTTTGAGTGATTGTTCCGATTTGATTAGGCTTAATCAATACAGCATTTGCCATATTTTTCATGATACCTTCTCTTAAAATATCTTCATTAGTTACAAACAAATCATCACCCACAAGTTGAATTTTATTGCCAAGCTTTTGAGTGAGTTTAATCCAACCTTCATAATCATCTTCAGCCAAACCATCTTCAATACTAAAAATAGGATACTTAGCACATAATTCTTCATAGCGAGCAATCAAGTCTTCACTTGAGAAAACTTTACCCTCTAAATGGTATTTACCATCTTTATAAAGCTCACTACTTGCTACATCTAGTGCTAGTTTGATTTTATTTTCATAGCCTGCTTTTTTAATACAAGTCATTAAAAGATCAAGAGGTTCAGTGTTGTTTGCTAAATTTGGTGCAAAACCACCCTCATCGCCTAAAGCAGTAGAATGACCTAGATTAGCTAGTTCTTTTTTTAATACTGCATAAATTTCACAAACTGATCTCAATCCTTCTTTAAAGCTTGAAAAACCAAAAGGCATAATCATAAATTCTTGAAAATCTACACTATTGTTTGCGTGCGCACCGCCATTGATGATATTGCACATTGGCACAGGTAATACACTTGCATTTGCTCCACCTAAGTAACGATATAAAGGTACGCCTAGTGCATTAGCAACAGCACGCGCTGTTGCCATAGAAATTCCTAAAGTTGCATTTGCTCCTAGGTTGGAATAATTTTTTGTCCCATCAAGTTCTAAAAGAGTATTATCTAGCTGAGTTTGATTAAACGCATCAAGCCCTATAATGTTTTCAGCTATGGTGCCATTGATGTTTTCAATAGCTTTTAAAACACCTTTTCCGCCAAATCTCTCATCATTGTCTCTTAATTCTAAAGCTTCTTTTTTTCCTGTGCTTGCACCACTTGGAACGATAGCACTACCCACACTGCCATCGCTTAGCATGATTTCAGCTTTAATGGTAGGATTGCCTCTACTATCTAAAACTTCAAAAGCTCTTAAATCTTCAATAATCAACATTATTCTTCTCCTTCATCGTCTTCTTTTGCGCCCAAAATCATACTATCTATACCGATTGAGTTTTGTATAGCTTGAGTAATTTCATCTGCAATAGCTGGATTTTCTTTTAAAAAGGCTTTAGCATTTTCTCTACCTTGACCAAGTTTAGAAGCCTTGTAAGAAAACCATGCACCACTTTTATCAATAATATCAAGTTTTACACCATAATCTATTAGCTCGCCTTCACGACTTACACCCTCACCAAACATCACATCAAATTCAGCTTGTTTAAAAGGAGGGGCTACTTTGTTTTTAGCCACTTTTACTTTAACGCGGTTTCCAATAGGCTCATCATTTTGTTTTAAGGTGGCTGTTTTTCTTACATCTAAACGCACTGAAGCATAAAATTTTAAAGCATTTCCGCCGGTAGTTGTTTCAGGAGTGCCATAGCCCATCATGCCTATTTTCATACGAATTTGATTGATGAAAATTACAGTAGTGTTCATTTTATGAACGATACCGGTTAATTTTCTTAAAGCTTGGCTCATTAATCTTGCTTGAAGACCTACATGTTGATCTCCCATATCACCTTCAATTTCTGCTTTTGGAGTAAGTG
This sequence comes from Campylobacter sp. IFREMER_LSEM_CL1085, assembly GCF_025772235.1. NCBI lineage: Bacteria > Pseudomonadati > Campylobacterota > Epsilonproteobacteria > Campylobacterales > Campylobacteraceae > Campylobacter > Campylobacter sp. IFREMER_LSEM_CL1085. The sequence goes on from NZ_JAKMRU010000023.1 coordinate 8,125, forward strand.
CAGCAACGCTATCTACCACTATTAGATCAATGGCTCCACTTCTTGCTATAGTTTCAACGATTTCTAAGGCTTGTTCTCCAAAATCTGGTTGAGAGATGTAAAGATTTTCTGTATCAACACCTAAATTTTTTGCATATCTTACATCAAGAGCGTGTTCAGCATCAATAAACGCACAAACTCCACCTTTTTTTTGACATTCTGCTATGATGTGTAAGGTAAGTGTAGTTTTACCTGAACTTTCAGGTCCATAAATTTCTATAATTCTTCCTTTTGGAACCCCACCAATTCCTAAAGCTAAATCAAGTCCAACAGAACCTGTAGGAATAGAATCAATTTTTTCAACTTCTTTATCGCCAAGTCTTAAAATAGTGCCTTTTCCAAAGGTTTTATCAAGACTTTTTAAGGCTGCATCAAGTGATTTTCTTTTATTATCATCCATGCTTGTTAATCCTTTTATAATATGTTTAAAATTGTATCAAAAAGAAATTTAATATAAGTTTTTATTTTGAATTTTGCTAAAATACTTTTTTAGATTTTTAAGGAAAAAAATGAATAAAAAAATTAGCGTAGCGCACTCTCCTGATGCTGATGATATTTTTATGTATATGGCGATTAAATTTGGTTGGGTTGGAAATGCTTATGAGTATGAAAATACAGCCTTGGATATACAAACTTTAAATGAGCTTGCATTAGAAAATATATACGATGTTAGTGCGATATCTTTTGCACTTTATCCTTTAATAGCTAGTGAATATGCTTTATTAAAAACTGCTGTGAGTTTTGGTGAGGGTTATGGGCCAAAGCTTATTAAGAAAAAGAATAAAAAATTAAAGCCAAATTTTAAAGTTGCTTTAAGTGGAGCACACACTACTAATGCTTTAATCTTTCGCATAAAATATCCACAAGCTAGAATAATTTATAAGAATTTTTTAGAGATTGAAAAGGCTGTTTTAGAAGATGAAGTTGATGCGGGAGTGCTTATACATGAGAGCATTTTAGAATTTGATTCTAGTTTGTGTGTTGAGGCTGAACTTTGGGATATTTGGCAAGAATTAGCAAAAAATGATTTACCTTTACCTTTAGGTGGTATGGCCCTTAGAAGATCTTTACCGCTTAGTGATGCAATAGCAGTTGAAAAAGATTTGATTAAAGCAGTAGAAGTGGCCGATCATAATAGAAAAATCTTAGCCTCCATGCTTTTAGAGCGTAATTTAATACGCGTTGATGCACAAAAACTTGATGTGTATTTAAATTTATATGCAAATAAAAACTCTATTAATATGAATGATAAACAATACAATGCCATAGATAAGCTTTTTGAGCTTGGATATAATCATGGATTTTATGAGAAGTTAATGAAAAGTAAAGATTATCTTATCCCTAGTGAGTATGAAGAATTTAGAAATTCTTGATAGAATTTAAATTTTAAGGAGTAAATATGGAAAGTACTTTAGTAGCCTTGGGTGTACAAACTTTTAAAATCACACTTATGCTTTCTTTACCTATGCTTTTAGCAGGGCTTATTGCAGGGCTTATTATAAGTATTTTTCAAGCTGTAACGCAAATTAACGAAGCCACGCTTTCTTTTGTGCCAAAAATTTTACTTGTTGTTGTGGTAATAGTATTTTTAATGCCTTGGATGATAAGTTCTATGATTGATTTTACAACTAATATTTTAAATCAAATTCCAAGCTTTATTAGATGATTATTGATTTTTCTAAGTATTCTTCTGTGCGTATAGGTGAGAGCTTTGAAGTGCAAACACTTGAAGAGCCTTGCGAATTTGATGGTTTTTTAATAGGTGGGGCAAATAATCTTTTAATCTCTCCAAAACCCAAAAAACTTGGAATTTTAGGGAAAAGTTTTGATTATATTAAAATTTTAGAGCAAAATGAAAAAGGCATGTTTTTAGAGATAGGCTCTAGTGTGAAATCTTTTAAAATGTATCATTTTGCTAAAGAAAATAACCTAAAAGGCTTTGAGTTTTTAAAAAATATCCCAGGGACTTTGGGCGGTATTTTAAAAATGAATGCAGGATTAAAAGATGAGGATATTAGCAAAAATTTAATTAGTATTTGCACTTTTAATCAAGAAATTTTAAAACAAAATATTGCTTTTGCTTATAGGTTTAATCCTATTAAAGAAGTGATGTTTAGCGCGAAGTTTTTTTTAGAATATGGATTTGACTCAGTTAAAGATGAGCTTTTAAAAAATGCAAGAAAAAATCAACCCAAAGGTGCTAGCTTTGGCTCTATTTTTAAAAATCCCAAAAACGATCATGCAGGAAGGTTGATAGAAGCAGTTAATCTTAAAGGTTTTAGCAAAAATGATGCGATGTTTAGCAATGAACATGCAAATTTTTTAATCAATAAAAAACATGCTAGTTTTGATGATGCTTTATTTTTGATAGAGCTTGCTAAAAAAAGAGTTTTTGAAGAATTTGGGATTGTTTTAGAAGAAGAAGTGGTAATTATATAGTATTTTTAATATCTTCATAAACAATTTTAGCTATTTCATGGACTAATTCTTGATAAGATTTATTTTTATCATTTGTGCTAAATTGAGTATTGATAGTAAGGATTTTATGATCTTTTAGTTTTTTTATTTTGGCATTAAAAAGTTTGTATTCTATGTCGGCTTTGACTTCAAAATTGGAAAAAAGCAAGAAATTTTGTTGGTTTGCTTGAATGCTTTTTAAATCTAGCAAAATAATAAAATCAGCCTTTTTGAAACGATTAAATTCTAAAAACTCACTTGCATCGATGAAATTTTTATTTGTTTGTAAGATATTTTGGCTATTGATATAAGTTTGATTTTCTTTTTGACTAAGTAAGGCAAAATTATTTTGCTCATTTAAAATAGCACTTAATGCTTTTAGTGTGTCTTTTGCCATGCTTTTAGCATCGATTTTTAAATTTGAAAAATAAAAATTATATTCTTTTTCATAGCTTGGCACTAAAGCTAAGGTGTTAATGTGTGAGAGTTTATCATAATTTATATCTTGATCAAGATTGATGATATTAAAATCATCATTGTTTTGTAATTTGATGATTTTTTTATTTGCAAAAGAATTGGCATAAATAGCACTTAAAAAACACAAAAACACCAAAAAAAATCTCACTAAAAACCTTTTAATTTAAATTCATTCTTAGCAAAAGCTATAAAACTTGGAAGTTTAAAATCAGGACTATTGTAGTTTAAGGCCTTTTTATCAAAATCGTATAAAATTCCACCATTTTGTTTGACTAAAAAATCTCCCGCAGCTATATCCCAAGCTTTTGGGCCACCAAAACGCGGGTAAATTCCAGCTTTTGCTTCAAGTAAATATACAAACTTTAAAGCAGATGAAACCTTAATGCCTTCAAGATGATTTTGAATAAAAAAATCTTCATTATTATCATGGTTTTTAGAGTAAAGGGCTATATTTTTAACCTTTTCGTATTGCTCTAGACTAAGATTTAAAATTTCATTATTTTTATAAACTTTAGTATGGGTATGTGCATAATAAAACGCATTATTTTCCACATCGCCTATAAGCGAAAGCACAGGAGTGTTTTTATGGATTAATGCGATTAAAACACAATATTCTTTATCTTTTTTAGCATAAGATTTAGTGCCATCAAGAGGATCTATTAGCCAAAAATACTCTAAATTTTTTCTTTCTTCATAAGAAAGTATATTTTCTTCAGAGCATATAGCTATATCGCTTGAAGCTAAAATTTCACTAATAGCTTCATTAGATTTTATATCAGCTAAACCTACCGGGGAATCATCATCTTTAAGCCATAAGGTATTTTTGTCTTTATATTCAAGCAATACCTTAGAGGCTTCCTTGCCTGCTTTTAAGGCTAATTCTAAAAGTGTGTCTAAATTTTTCATAAGAAAATTATAGCAAGTGAAAATAAATACTTAGTAGAGTTATTTTCTACTAAGATTATTGATAAATTTTATTAAGCTAATAGCTAAAATTGCTTCAAGTAAAGCAGTAAGCACTAATCCTGAGTATATATCTTGAGTGATAATATTAGTTTGATAAGAAAGCGTGGCTACTGCGATAAGTAAGGTTAGTGGCATAGAATGGCTTAAGCCAAATAAAAAGGTATTTTTTAAACCAAGTATTTTTACAAAAGTCATAGCACAAAGTATTCTTAGTCCTATCATAAAGATAGTTAGTGAAAAAGCTATGATTAAAACTTGAGGGTTTAAAAGCATTTGGAGTTTAAAGCTTGAACCTATATAAATGAAAAATATAGGGATTAAAAAGCCATAACCAAAACTAGAAAGTTTATGCTCTAAGTCTTTTTTATGATCAAAAAAAGTAGCTATAAATGAACCCGCTATAAAAGCTCCAAGTGCAACTTCAAGTTTAAAATAAATCATAATTGCAACTATGGCTATGAAAATTGCCATGCAAAATCTTATATCTTTTTCGTTTTGATCTTGCCAAGGCATGAGTATAGTTTTAAGTTGTGGATACCACCAAAAAAGCACTTCTAAAAATTTAAATCCAAAAATACAAAGTGCTAAAAATCCCACTAGGTATAATAAATTTTGAGTGAGTGAGAAAAGATCAGCACCTTTTCCCAAAAATGCCGCAGCTATGGTAAGTAAAACTATGCTTACAACTTCAGCTAAAGTGGCTACCACCATGGATACATTAAGCCATTCACAGTTTTTCCCAAAGTCTCTATAAAGCGTTGAGAGCAAACCCACACTCATAACAGGTATGATAATGACAAAAATATAAGAAATATCTATACTTTCAACCGCTAAAACACTAAAAACATATAAAAGTATGATGTAAATAAAAGCTTTATTAAGTAAGCTTCTTTCGGTTTTTAAAAAGGTTTTAAGATTGATTTCCATCCCTGCTATAAACATAAGATAGTAAAATCCTGCATTAGCCAAAAGCTTAAAATTCTCACTTTCTCCTATAAAACCTAAAAATCCTATAAAAGAGCCAAGCATAATTTCAGTAGCTGAAAGTGGGAGTTTTAAAAATTTAGCAATATAAGGTGATGTAAGCAAACATCCTGCTACGACTAATAAAATTTTTAAATCCGTAGCAGCTTGAGCATCAATGGCATGAGCTAGCAAAGCTAAATCCCATTTGTTTTAGTTTTTGTATGTCTTTGCTAGGTTCTTCGCCTTTAGTTGTAAGATAATCACCTACTACTATAGCACTAGCTCCTGCGTCAAAAATTTCATATTGTCTTTCTTTTAGCACTACTTCTCTACCACCTGCTACCATGATATGTGCATTTGGTAAGTCTTTTTTAGTATCTTTGATGATATTTAACGCCTCATCAGCATTTAATAAGTTTTGCTTGAGCTTTAAATTTTCATTTGGTATGAAAAAATTAATAGGTGAGGAAAAAGGATCAAGCTCTTTTAAACTTGTTCTAAAACTTTTTCTATCAGCTTCACTTTCTCCAAGACCATAAATTCCGCCACAGCAAAGCATTAAACCTGCTTCTTTAGCATAAAGATTAGTTTGAAATCTTTGCTCCCAAGTATGCGTAGAGCATATGTTTGGAAAAAATTCTTTAGAAGTTTCTAGATTATGATTATAAGAAAAAATTCCTGCTTTTTTTAATTCTTTGAGTTGTTCTAAATTTGCTATGCCATTGCAAGCTATGAGTAAAAGTCCTTCTACTTCTTTTTGCACCGCATGAGCTACTTTGCACACATACTCAAGTTTTTCATCATCAAGTCCAGCACCTGCTGTAACTAAACAAAAACCTAAAGCCTCGTTTTTCTTAGCTATTTTAGCTTCTAAAACAATTTGATCTATATCTTTTCTTTTGTATTTGTTGATATTAGTTTTTACATGAGCGCTTTGAGTGCAGTATTTACAATCTTCCCCGCACCCTCCACTTGCTATATTAGATATAGCACAAAGCATGATTTGCATTAAATTTCCTTTTTGATTTTGCATTTTAAGCACTCTAAAAATGTGCCTTTTTTAAGCTCTTTGATAATCAAAGTTTCGCTACATTTGCTACATTTTTCTTCACTTGGTTTGTATTTGCTTATATAGTTGCATTTTGGATAAGCACTACATCCATAAAATTTACCACGCTTAGAAAAACGCTCCACGATCTCGCCTTCTTGACAGCTTGGGCATTTCACGCCTATGGTATTGAGTTTTTTCTCGCTTTTTTCTTCATTTTGTGTTTCTTGTTTTAAATTTCTTGAGTATTTACATTTTGGAAAATTTAAACAAGCTATAAATTCTCCATATCTTCCTTTTCTTATAGCAAGCTCTCCACCGCAATCAGGGCAGGTTTCATCTAGCTTTGTGAAAGTTTTTTGGCTTTTTATGTTTTTTTTACCTTCATCAATTTTTCTCATAAAAGGAAAATAAAACTCTCTTAAAACTTCTTGCCAGTCCATTTTGCCTTCTGCAATGATATCAAGTTTATCTTCCATTTTAGAAGTAAAATCACTATCTACTATATCGCTAAAGTTTTGTTCTAAAACTTCTGTTACAACAAAGGCTATTTCATTAGGTATGATTTGCTTTTTATCTATACGCACATATTCTCTTGCACTAAGTAAAGAGATGGTTGGAGCATAAGTAGAAGGGCGTCCTATGCCAAGATTTTCTAACTTTTTAACAAGTCCAGCTTCAGAGTATCTTGAAGGTGGCTCGGTAAAATGCGAGTTTAATTCTATATTTTGTATATTTAGTATATCTTCTAGTTTTAAATTAGGTAAAATTTTATCTTTATCCATATCTCCATATACTTTATAATGCCCATCAAATAAAATTTTTCTACCACTTATTTTAAAACTTGCTTCGTTTGATTTTGCATAGACATTTTGAGTTTGAGATATAGCAGGATTCATTTGTGAAGCTAAAAAGCGATTATATATTAAAGTATATAATCTTGCTTCATCTTTTTCTAAAAATTCACTTGCAAGTTTTGGAGTAAAGCTAAGATTAGTCGGTCTTATGGCTTCGTGTGCTTCTTGAGCGCCTTTGCTTTTAGTGGTATAAATATTTGCTTTGCTTGGTAAGTATTCTTTGCCAAAATCATTTTTGATGAGTTTTCTTACTTCTTCTAAAGCTTCTTTTGCGATGTTTAAGCTGTCAGTTCTCATATAAGTGATCACACCCATAATACCTTGATGGGTTTTTACACCCTCGTAAAGTTTTTGGGCAATCATCATGGTTTTTTTAGGATTAAAACCTAGGCGATTGCTCGCGCTTTGTTGCAGGGTTGAGGTCATAAAAGGTGCTTGTGGAGCTATTTTTCTATCTTTACTTTCTATATCTTTTATTTTAAAGTTAGCATTTTTGCAAGCTTCAAAGATGAGTTTGGCTCTATCTTCGTTAGTTAGACTTAGTTTTTCTATCTTTTGATTTTGAAATTCGACTAATTCAGCTTGCAAGTCTTTTTCAAAAATCATATCTATACTAAAGTATTTTAAAGGAGTAAAAGCTTTTATTTCTCTTTCCCTATCGACGATGATTTTTAAAGCCGCACTTTGCACACGCCCTGCACTTAAGCCTTTTTGGATTTTTTGATTTAGTAAAGGACTTAATTTATAGCCTACTATACGATCAAGTAAGCGTCTAGTTTGTTGAGCATTGACACTATTTACATTTAAAGATCTTGGGTTTTTTAAAGCATTTTCTATAGCGCTTTTAGTAATCTCATGAAAAACTATGCGTGGCAGGGAATTTTCATCTTTATTAATAGCCTTAGCTATATGATAAGCTATGGCTTCACCCTCACGATCCTCATCGGTTGCAAGGTAGATGGTTTTAGCTTTTTTAGCCTTTTCTTTGAGTTCTTTTACTAAACTTGAATGATCATTTGAAATTCTATATTCTGGTTTAAAATTTTCATCTTCTATTTTTATACCAAAGCTAGTTTTAGGTAAATCTCTAATGTGGCCTTTAGAAGCTATTACCTCATAGTCTTTACCTAGAAAATTACCTATGGTTTTAGCTTTAGCAGGTGATTCTACTATGATTAAATTTTTCATTATTTTCCTTATAAGGATTAAAATTAGTAAAAGTGTATAAAAAAAAGTTAAATTTTTTGCTTAGATGGATTTTTAAATAAAATGCAATTAATGATATAATTTTTTATAATTTAATTTCATAGGATATAAAATGTTTTTGCAAAAAAACTTACAAGCTTTAGAATTTACCAATAAACCATTACAAGAAAAAATTCTATCTTTAAAAGAAGAATTTATCGACATCTTTCCAAGTCAAACACCCTTTGTGCCTTCAAAAGATGATTTAATAAAACCTAATATATTTTTTTGCGGTATAGGAGATGGACTTTTTTTAAAAAAGCTTATTAATAAACATATTTTTATTTTTGATAAAGCAGAATTTTTTGCTAATGTTTTAAGCAAGATGGATTTGAGTCAAGAGCTTTCAAGCGGAAAAATATATCTTTGTGATGTAGAAGAGAAAAGATTAGAAGAGTATCTTGTTTTGCTTTTTTCACAAAAAGATTGTTTTGAGTATTTAGGGCTTTTTAAACTTTTGCCTTATAGTGAATTTTATAACAATAGTCCTATATTTGATTTTGTGTATCACAAATGTTTAGATGTGATAAAAAGAGTGGTGGGAAATGTTGATACAAGTTTTACTATGGATGCTAAAATTTATAAACAATTTTTATCTAACATACCTTTAGTCTTAAAAAACATTCCTTTTCAAAGATTTATTTATGAAAATAAAGGAAGAAATAAAAGTGTTATTGTGGTGTGCGCAGGTCCTTCTTTAAATAAACAACTTAAGCTTTTAAAAACTTGTCAAGATGATTATGTGATATTTGCTTTAGATGCTACTTATAAGACTTTACTTAAGAATGAAATTTATCCTGATTTTGTTTTTTCTATGGATATTTACGAAGAATGTGCAAGTTTTTATGAAAATTTACCACAAAGTAAAAAAGAACCCATTTATATTATAAATGCTGCTGTAGATAAAGCTTTAATGCAAATTTTAGAAAATAAAAATCCAAAAATTTTTATTTTAAAAAATTTAGATTATCAACAAAAATTTAATTTAAATGATTTTGGTTATTTAGATATTGGTATCAATGTGGCTCATTTTGCTTATAATTTTGCTATAGCTTTGGGATTTACTAATGTAATCATGATAGGACAAGATTTGGCTTTTAGTGATAGTGGAAAATCTCACGCAGATGCAGCTAACTTTACTTTTCGTGATGAGGAAAAAGCTCAACACGATGCTACTAAATTAAATGTTTTGTCTTATGGAAAGAAAGGGTTTATTCAAACAAATATAGGCTGGGATGAATTTAGAAAAAGATTGGAAGTTTTATTTTTATCTCATCCTAATGTTAAGTTTTATAATGCCACAGAAGGTGGAGCTTTTATAGATTATACCATAGAGATACCTTTTGAAAAGGTTTTAGCACTATATAAAGATAAAAAACAAGATTATGTATTTCCAAATGTTTTAAGTATTAATAGGCAAGAAAAATTATTAAAAAAATCTTTGGAAATTTTACAAAAAGATTATTTAGAGTTAAATGCTTTACATCAAAAAGCAAAAGATCTTTTAGTAATTTTGCAAAATCAAAACGCAGTTTTTGATGAGCAAGTATCAAAGTTTATTTTTGATTTTAATGATTTATTAGATAATGCAAAAATTTTACAAAGTTTTATGTATAAACCATTGTTTTATTATAGAGCTTTTTTTAATGTGAGTTTATATCAAGAGTCTCAAAATGCTTTATCAAGTTATGTAGATTTTTTAAAGATATTTTTAGAAATTGCAGCGTTAAGTTTAGCAAGTATAGAAAATTCTATAAATGAATATAAAAATATCTTAAAAGTATAAATTTTTTTATCATTTTTTCGATATAGCTTAAACAACTGCATGGAAGCGGTTGAATTTATTTAAAAGGATTTAAAATGGGATTTCGTATAAATACTAATGTGGCATCTTTAAATGCTCAAAACAACGCAAATTTAAACTCAAGAGCATTAGATAGCTCTCTAAGCAGATTAAGTTCAGGTCTTAGAATCAACTCTGCAGCAGATGATGCTTCAGGTATGGCTATAGCAGATAGCTTAAGATCGCAAGCTAATACTTTAGGTCAAGCTATAAGCAATGGTAATGATGCTTTAGGTATTTTACAAACAGCTGATAAGGCTATGGATGAGCAGCTTAAAATCTTAGATACTATCAAAGTAAAAGCTACTCAAGCAGCACAAGATGGACAAACTACTAAAACAAGAAATATGCTTCAAGCTGATATTAATCGTTTGATGGAGCAACTTGATAATATTGCAAATCAAACTTCATTTAACGGAAAGCAGTTGTTAAGTGGTGGTTTTGTAAATCAAGAATTCCAAGTAGGTGCACAGTCAAATCAATCTATCAAAGCAAGTATTGGTTCAACTCAAAGTTCTAAAATAGGTGTAACTAGGTTTGAAACAGGCTCACAAGCTAAAGATAGTGGTATAGCTCAACTTACTATTAAAAACTATAATGGTATAGATGATTTTAAATTCCAACCTGTGGTAATTTCTACTTCAGTAGGAACAGGACTTGGAGCTTTAGCTGAAGAGATTAATAGAGTTTCTGATATTACAGGTGTTAGAGCAAATTTCTTAGTTGAAACTACGGGTGTTGGCAATATTAAAGCAGGCAAAACAGATCAAAATTTTGCTATTAATGGGGTAAAAATTGGTGAGGTTGAGTATAAAGATGGTGATGAAAATGGAGCCTTGATTTCAGCAATTAACTCAGTTAAAGATACTACAGGAGTAGAAGCCTCTAAAGATGCTAATGGTAGACTTGTATTAACCTCAAGAGATGGTAGAGGGATTAAAATAGAAGGTAACATGGGTCCTGGAGCAGGAGTTATGAAAAAAGACTATGAAAATTATGGTCGTTTATCTTTAATCAAAAATGATGGTAAAGATATATTAATATCAGGAAGTAATCTTTCTACTATAGGTATGGGTACGACCCAAATGATTTCTCAAGCTTCTATATCTTTAAGAGAGTCAAAAGGAAAT
>NZ_JAKMRU010000024.1:0-18383 GCF_025772235.1 Campylobacter sp. IFREMER_LSEM_CL1085
GTAATAAGATATGATGAAGTAAAGTAAGGCAATACTTAATATACTTGTGAAAATTACAATTATAGCTTGAACATGGGCAATTTTTTCACTTGAATGGTTTATGGTATCAACATAGGCAATATTACATACTGTATAATCATTTGTTGTATTGCACAAACCAAGTCTTTCATTACCTTCTTTACTAGTGTAAAAAAATGGTTCCCCGTTGTTTGATTTTGCAAATGCATTGGCTACTATTGTAATATTTGGATGATTTGAATTATAATTTTCATTTGTAGATGCAAATGCAAAGTGATTTTTGTCATATACAAATGAATCTCCTGGCATTTTTTTCAAATTTTCTATTAAGTCTTTAACTAAGACATCAATGGCTAAAATACCAATAAATTTCCCATCTTTCAATAAAGGTAGAGCATAAGTGAAACAAGGCAATCCTGTAGTAGCATCTATATAAGAGTCGGTTATAAACAAAGTGTTTTTCTTTTTTGCTTCTATATAATATTCTCTTGTTGTTGCATCGTAACCATCAGCTTTACCATAAAAACCGTAATCAAGATTTTTGCTATCGCTGTCTGTATCGCTTACAACTAACTCTCCATTTGGTTGAGCAATATATACAGCTAGATAATTTCCTGCATCTCTAAATGCTTTTAGTTGAACACCAACATTTTTAGCTAATGCATCTTGAGAATTAAGGTTTGAATATGGGTGTCTAAGAATGGTTTCTGAGAGTTCTATTAAAGATTTAGATGTGTTTTGTCTAAAATCTTCTACAAGATTGCTGGTAAAAATTAAACGATTTTTTTCTGAATTAACAACCTCATTAAAAAGAGATTGTTTTACAAAAATAAATGTTACAATTCCTAAAATCAATAAACAACAAATAGCAATAGCGTTTGCTATTAGTGAAACTTTAAGTTTAATACTTTTCATCAAATAACCTTTCAGTAATTTTTAAAAGTAGAAATTATATTAAAAAAATAATAAATATTTTTTAAATTTAAAAATATTTTTTGAGTAGATTGAATATATTTTCACATGCTTGCGAAAGGATTAAATAAGTCTCATCAAAGTTCCCACTATACCAAGGATCAGGTACTTCGTCATATCCTAATTCTAAGGCAAAAGAAGTGATTTTATGAATTTTATGTTTTGCATTTGGAAAATTTTTAACTATATCATTATAATTAGAATTATCCATTACGATAATTAAATCATTATCCTCGCACATTTTTAAATTTAGTTTTTTACTGCAAAATGGCTTAGAATTTATATTTTTGTTATCTAATAAAGCTTTAGTTTTATAATGCATATCCTCCCCATCGTGGTAACCTGAAGTACCTGCACTAGAAATAATAAATTCATTATTTAAATTTGCTTTTGTTAAAAGATCCTTCATAATAAATTCGGCCATGGGAGAACGACAAATATTGCCTAAACAAACAAAAATAATTTTAGTCATATTTTTCCTTTTATTTTTGTGTAGTTTTTTCAAAATTATAGCAGTATTTCAAAATATTTTTAAAGATTAATTAAAACTAAGATATAATTTTTCATTAATGGGGAGCTTTTGCTGAGAGGAAGTATAACTTCGACCCTTGAGAAGTTTGGTAATGCAAACTTTGAATTCTTGCAAAAACTTTCCTTTTTTATAAAAAAAGGATAAAAATGATACAAGCAAAAACAAAAACTAAAATTCCTATCTTAACTATAGCAGGAAGTGATTGTAGTGGTGGAGCTGGCATACAAGCTGATTTAAAAACTTTTAGCGCTCATAATTTATTTGGTATGAGTGTAGTTTTAAGCGTTGTGGCTGAAAATACTGCAAGGGTGATTTCTTGTTTTGATATACCCACTAAGATAATAGATGAGCAAATGCTAGCAGTTTATGAAGACATAGAGCCAGCTGCTGTAAAAATTGGAATGCTAGGTTCAAAGGAAATCATAATTTGTGTAAAAGAAAATTTATTGCGCTTTAAAGCTAAAAATGTAGTGATTGATCCTGTGATGTTTGCAAAAAATGGCTATGCTTTAATGCCTTTAGAAAATTGTCAGTTTTTTAAAGATGAAATTTTATCTTTAGCTGATGTACTTACTCCAAATATTCCCGAGGCTGAATTTTTGTGTGATTTTAAAATACTTAACGAGGAGGATATGAAAAAAGCCGCTATAAAACTTCACAAAGAAGGTGCAAAAAGTGTTTTGATTAAAGGTGGACATAGTAAATATAACACCAATGATGTTTTTTATGATGGAAAGGAATTTAGTATTTTTAAAGCAGAAAAAATTAATACAAAAAATACACACGGCACAGGTTGTACATTAAGTTCAGCTATAGCTAGTAATCTTGCCTTAGGTAAAGAAAAACATGAAGCTATAAAACTTGCTAAAGATTATGTGTATGGAGCTATATTAAATTCTTTAGCACTTGGAAAAGGTTGTGGTCCGACTAATCATTTTTTTCAATATGACAAGGAGTAAAAATGATTATTAAAGCAGTAAGAGAAAAAAATCCTTTGATTCATCATATCACTAATTATGTTACAGCTAATGATTGTGCAAATGTAACTATAGCAATGGGAGCAAGTGCTGCTATGGCTGATTTTTATGAAGAGCAAGCTGATTTTGCTAGAATAAGTTCAGCCTTAGTATTAAACACAGGTACGATTAATCAACTTATAGCAAATTCTATGTTAAAAGCAACTAAAGAATATACTTTATTAAATAAACCTATAATTTTTGATCCTGTTGCTTTGGGTGTGAGTAAGGCAAGAGATGGGATTAATTTTGAATTGCTTAATCTAAAAGGCATTAGTATTGTTAAAGCAAATGCATCTGAAATGGCTAGTGTTATAGGTTTAGATGGTAAAGCAAGAGGGGTTGATAGTACTTTTGTAATCGATGATGAGTTTTTAGAAAAAGCTAAAGAATACTCTTATAAAACCAAGCGTGTTTTGGCTATAACTGGAAAAATTGATTATATTATAAATCAAGAGCATATTGCTAAAATTTATAATGGCTCAATCATGGCTACTAAGATAACTGGAGCAGGTTGTATGTGTGCTTCTTTGTGTGGAGTTTTTGCAGGAGCGTTAGAAGATAAATTTCAGGCTAGTTTATATGCTTTGCTTAGTTTTGGCATAGCTAGCGAAATCGCTCAAGAGCTTTCTAGTGGAAGTGGTAGTTTTAGAGTGAATTTAATCGATGCTTTAAGTAATTTAAATGATGAAGAAATTAAAAAAAGAGCCAAATATGAAATCATTTAAAATTTATCTTGTCGCAAGCAAGGGTGAAAAAAGCGAAAGCGAGTTTTTAAATATTTTAGAAGCTTCTTTGAAAGCTAAGATTGATATTTTACAACTTAGAGAGAAAAATCTTAGTACTTTAGAATTTTATAATCTTGCTTTAAAAGTTAAAGCTTTGTGTGAAAAATACAACACGCCTTTTGTGATAAATGATAGAATCGATATAGCCATGGCTGTGAATGCAAATGGAGTGCATATAGGACAAAAGGATATGCCTTTAAAAAAAGCAAGGGAGCTTTTAGGCGAAGAAAAAATCATAGGGCTTACGATCAATCATAAAAATGATCTTATTAATACTCAAGGTGCTACTTATCTTGGAGTGGGGGCTGTTTTTACTACGCCTAGCAAGCAAGATTGTGTTGTGCTTGGCATAGATGGATTAAAAGAAATTGCTAGTTTAGCTTCTTTACCTATTGTGGCTATAGGTGGGATAGATGAAGTTAATTTAAATTTGCTTAAAGATTGTAATATACAAGGTATAGCTGTGGTTAGAGCGATAATGCAAGCAAATGATCCTTATATAGCAACTTTAAATTTAAGATCAAATTTTGATAAAACTTTTATAGGAAAATAATGATTTATTTTATAGGGGATAAAGAATTTGATGGTGTTAAGACTATAAGATTAAATGAAATTAAATTTCTTGATTTTGAAGTTAATTTAAAGGAATTTGATTGTTTAATCATTAGCTCCAAGAATGCATTAAAAGCATTAATGTCAAGTAAAAACAAAATTGATTTTGATATTAAACTTTATGCTGTGGGAGAAAAAAGTGCTGATTTTGCAAAAGAGCTTGGCTTTAAAAATGTCAAATATCCTAGCAAGGCTTATGGTAAAAATTTAGCTAGTGAGTTTTTATCTGAGTTTAAAAATAAAAAATGTCTTTATTTAAGAGCGAAGAAAATTAGTTCAGGTCTTGATGAGTATTTACTGAAAGAAAATATCCTTTTAAAACAATTAATCGTTTATGAAAATATAGCCATAGAGCCTAAAAAAGATGAGTTAAAAATATATCATCCAAGTGTTTTTATCTTTAGCGCTCCATCAAGCATGGAGCAATTTTTGAAATTTTTTGCATTAGAAAAAGAAGATAAAGTTGTAGTTATAGGTCAAAGTACAGCTTTAAAACTTCGTAATTTTAAAAATTTATATATATGTAAAGAACAAAATCTAAACTCTTGTTTAAAATTAGCTAAGAGTTTAGATTTTTAAAAGTTTTATATAATAAAAATGAAGCAATAAAAATCATACAAATATCACCCACTAAAGTGGCTAGCCAAACTCCATTTACTCCTAAAAATTGCGTTAGTATAAACAAGGATAAAAATGGGAAAATAAGACTTTGGGTAATAGAAATTCCTAAAGAAAGCAAGGGTTTATCAAGTGCTGTGAAAAATGAAGCGCAGAGTTTTCCAAACCAAGAAAATAAAAATGAAAAAGAAAAAAATATTAAAGCATTTTGTGCTATATGGATAAAATCTTGGTTGTTATCTTTATTAAAAATATCTACTATAAGGTTATTGAATAAATAAACAAACAAAAATGCCATTGTACTTACACCCCAAGAAGCAAAAAACATTCTTTTAAAAATAGCTTGAATTCTTGCAATATTTTTGTGTCCATAATTATAACTTAATGCAGGTTGCATAGCATCACACATGGCCAAAACTAGCATGAAAACAAAAGTACTAAGATATAAAATCACAGAAAATGCTGCAACAGCTGTACTTCCAGAAAGTTTGAGCAAGAAAGCATTAGCTAAGATGGTATAAAAAGAGCTAGAAATATTAGAAAAAAATTCAGATGAGCCATTATAAAATATATTTTTTAGTATTTGCAGCTTGATTATTGGTTTTTTAAATTTTAAAGTTAAATCTTTAAAAATAAAAGGTAATATCCCTAAAACGCTTCCTAAAAACATCCCTATACAAGTTGCTAAAGCTGCTGAAAAAAGTCCCCAATCAAAAACCACTATAAAAAGCCAGTCAAGAAAAATATTACTCAAAGCAGTAATGATATTAACTATCATGCTATAAAAAGTTTTTCCACAAATCCTAAGATAATTATCCATAGCAAAAGCTAGCATAATAAAGGGAGCAAAAGTGGCAAAAATTTGCATATATTCAGTAGATAAACTTTGAATATTCTCATTAGCTCCCCATAAAAACACTTAATGTTTTTGCTAGAAAAAATCCTAAAATTCCCATTAAACAAGAAATTGCAAAAATAAGAACTATACAAAAAGAAAAAATAGCTCTTGCTTTTTCAACTTTTCCTTTACCTAGATTAATTGCTATTTGCACTGATGAGCCTATGGCTATCATATCAGCTAGAGCAAAACTTATCATGATAAAAGGCATCATTAAATTCATAGCAGCAAGCGCATTTGAACCTAAATATCTTCCAACAAAAATTCCATCAATAATCACATAAAGATAAATAAAAGCCATGCTAGCCATGTTTGGCAAAGCACATTTTATAAATAGTTTGGTAGGATTTAATGTAGTGTAAAAATTATGTATTGACATAGCTTTCCTTATTAAAAATTATTTTATTTAAAATTTTATAGATAAAATAAATTTAATAAAGAGATTCTATACCTTCTATAATATCTTTAAAATATGGATCAACAATGATAATGAAAAAGTCTTTGAAAAACATTTATATCACCCAAATTTTAAAAATATAATAAATATTTGGCATTATATTTAAGCTGTAATTATAAATTTCTTAATGTAAATTTTAATTTTTTTTAGACGATTTTTATAAACCCACAAAAAAAGGAGCAAGGATGCAAATAAATTCGTATTCACGCGTGGCAGTAGAGTCGCAAGTTAGCAATAGGAAGGCTAATTTGAATACAAAACTTGAAGATGCCAATACCAAAAGTGCTAATAGCACAAAAGATATAGATGAGGATAAGCTTAGTAAGCTTGCTAGTATGGGAGGAAAAGGCATAACCGAGCTTTATGCTATGAATTTTATGCAGCAAGTATTTAGCATGAGTTCATCCAATAGTCTATCTCAGGCAGGGATTTTTCAAGGAGCTCAATCTAAGGATTCTTTAACAGCTATTTTATCAAATGTAGATTTTAAAGCTATAGGATATGAAGGTAAAGATATACTTAGTTTAAATGCTGATGAAGCAAAAGAGCTTATTGGGGAAGATGGATATTTTGGTGTAGCAAAAACATCTCAAAGATTGGCTGATTTTGTTATTAATGGGGCTGGTGAAGACATGGAAAAACTTCAAAAAGGTTTAGAGGGTCTAAAAGCAGGATTTGCACAAGCGGAAAAAATGTGGGGTGGCAAACTTCCTGATATCAGCTATGAGACAATTGATAAAGCTATTGAAACAGTAACTCAAAAAATTAATGAAATGGGTGGAAATTCTTTAGATATCAATGCATAAATTTATATCCCTAGTGTATAAACTAGGGATTTAGTCTATTTTTAAAACACTTAAAAATGCTTCTTGAGGTAAATGTACCTTACCAATAGCTTTCATTCTTTTTTTACCTTCTTTTTGTTTTTCAAGAAGTTTTCTTTTTCTAGTAATATCCCCACCATAACATTTTGCGGTTACATTTTTACCCATGGATTTTACATTTTCTCTTGCAATAATTTTATTTCCTATGCTTGCTTGGATAGCAACTTCAAAAAGCTGTCTTGGGACGATTTCTTTCATCGCTTTTACAAGCTCTCTGCCCTTGCTTAGTGCTTTTTCATTTGGCACTATGATGCTTAGTGCATCGACATTTTCACCAGCTACTTTAATATCAAGTTTTACAAGATCTCCCACTCTAAATTCAATAGGCTCATAATCAAAACTAGCATAGCCTTTGGTAAGTGATTTAAGTTTATCGTAAAAGTCCATAACGATTTCGTTTAAAGGTATATCATACTCAAGTAAAACGCGCTCAGGAGTGATGTAATCCATCTTAACTTGCATACCGCGTTTGCGATTTAAAAGAGTGATTAAATTCCCTAGGTATTCGCTTGGAGTTATGATAGTTGCTTTTACATAAGGTTCTTTTATATAATCGATTTTATTTACCGGAGGTAGTTCGCTTGGATTTTGAATTTTTAAAACTTCTCCATCGGTTTGATAAATTTTATAAGTAACAGTTGGAGCAGTAGCAATTAAATCAAGGTTAAACTCACGCTCAAGTCTTTCTTTAATAACCTCCATATGCAAAAGACCTAAAAAACCAACTCTAAAACCAAATCCTAAAGCAAGGGATGTTTCAGGTTCATAGGTAATAGAACTATCATTAAGTTTTAATTTGTCCAAAGCATCTCTTAAATCTTCAAATTTATCCGTTTCTATAGGATATAATCCTGCAAAAACAAAAGCTTTGGCTTTTTCAAAACCACCAATGGCTTCTTTTGCTTTGTTTTTAGTTAGTGTTATGGTGTCACCTACTTGAACATCGGCGACATTTTTAAGTCCAAGCACGATAACACCTACTTCACCTGATTCTAATTTTTTAGTTTTTATAGGGCTTAATGGATGAGGATAGAAAAGATCTTGCACGAGATGTTTTTTATCTGTACTCATAACTAAAACTTCATCATTTTTAGCAATATTTCCCTCATAAATTCTAACTAAAGCCAAAGCTCCAAGATAATTATCAAACCAAGAATCATAAATTAAAGCTTTGGTAGGTGCTTCATCATCAGTTTTTGGCGCAGGAATTTTTGTGATGATAGTTTCTATGAGTTCTTTTATACCTACACCTGTTTTTGCGCTAACACAAATTGCATTAGAGCAATCAATTCCTATAATATGCTCTATTTCGTGTTTAACCTTTTCAATATCAGCCGAAGGAAGATCAATTTTATTAATCACTGGTATGATTTCAAGATCATTTTCTAAGGCTATATAAACATTGGCTATAGTTTGAGCCTCTACTCCTTGAGAAGCATCAACAACAAGTAAAGCTCCTTCGCAACTTGCCAAAGAACGACTTACTTCATAGGAAAAATCAACATGGCCCGGAGTGTCTATTAAATTTAATACATATTCTTCATTGTTGAATTTATAATTTAAACGCACAGATTGAGCTTTTATAGTTATACCACGCTCTTTTTCTATATCCATAGTATCCATTACTTGGGCGCTCATTTGTCTATCGCTAATAGCTCCGCATTCGCTGATAATTCTATCAGCTAATGTGCTTTTACCATGATCAATATGAGCTATAATAGAGAAATTTCTAATATTTTTCATCAAAAAACCTTAAGATTGTCTCATTTTTCTTTTTGCTAGACCTATTTGCTCATAAGCATCAATTTCTTTTTTCAAAGCTTTATATCTTTTTTTTAGCTCATTGTTTAAAAATGAAATGTTTTTAGGAGTAGCATTAGCATTGGCTGAAATAGCACTAATGAAATCAAGTTTTCTTTTAGTGGCGCTGTCTTTTGGATTAGATCCTAGTTTTTGTGAATTTAAAAATTGCAAAATTAAGGCTTGAATTTCTTGAGAGTTGTTTGCATTATTTGCTTTAGATATAAAATCTTCTATATTGCTTATTTTTGGAGTTTTAGCTGGATTTGATTTGCTTGGTTGTTTTTCTTTGTGCATGAAAAATAATACCAAAAGAATTCCAAGTATGATAATTATCACTAAAGCTATAACTAAAAAAATAAAAAGAGAATTATTCATGTAAAACTTTCCTATAATTTTGTTGCATAAGATCTTTTAAAATAACTTGCTAAGCTTAATGCTACCATAAATAAAAATCCCCAATACACATAATCAGGAATTTTCACAGAATCTCCTGCTGCATAAGAATGCATACCAGTTAAAAAGTAATTTACACCAAAATAAGTCATGATAATTACCCAATATGCAAACATGGAGCAAACTGCAAAAATGTATTGATTTGCCCATTTTGGCACCATTCTAATGTGCAAAATAGCTGCATAAACTAAAATACTAATTAAAGCCCAAGTTTCTTTAGAGTCCCAACTCCAATATCTTCCCCAGCTTTCATTTGCCCATATAGCACCTAAGAAATTTCCAACTGTAAGTAAGCAAAGTCCTAAAATCATAGCCATTTCGTTGATTCTTGTTGCTTCTGTAATATTTCTTAAAATGTTTTCATTATGTTTGCCATTGATTTTTAGCATACATAATAAAATAAGTACAAATATACCCAACAATGCACATAATCCTAAAAATCCATAGCTAGCAGTAATAACCGAAACATGTATTGTTAGCCAATAAGATTGCAACACAGGAACTAAATTGGTAATTTGCGGATCCATTTGGCTAAGATGAGCTACACCTAAAGTAACTCCTGCTAAAATAGAGGTTAAAGAAAGTGCAATAGGACTTTTTCTCGAAAAGAAAATTCCAGATAATGATAAAGCCCAAGCTATATAAACCATGCTCTCATATGCATTACTCCATGGAGCGCGACCTGCTATATACCAACGCAAAGCCAAACCTAGAGTATGGATGAAAAATGCCACAATGTTAAACACATAAACACATTTAAATATAAAATCAATGCGAATTTTTGGCAGGAGCATTTTAACAAAAACTATAATCAAAAGTAAAAATCCAGCGCATAAATAAAGCGGAGCAAGATTTACAAAAATTTGACTTTTGTTGAAAAAGATTTCTGTATTAATTTTTTTAGCACTTGGCATAACTTCATGGCCGTATTTTTCTTGGTAATTTTTGATAATATTTAAATTTTTAGTTGCTTCATCCCAGTTGTTATGTACAATAGAATTACTAACTGCATTGAAATAATTTTCTAAAATGCTTCTTACTTCTTTACCTTCTTCGCCTTTTAATCCTATATATGCTTCGCGTGGTGCCACCCATTGATTATTGGTGCTATTTTGTAGTGGAATAAATTTAAAAATATCTCCTGAAAAAATTAAATTTACAATATTTACTCTTTCATCAAGCTTGATTATTTCTTTATCAAAAACACTTCTACGATTTGGATTTTTTCTATTAGCATTTTCTACATATTTTTGTAGTTTATAAGCATCTGTAGTGAAAAAATCTTTAAAACTAGTATAAGCTCTAGGTTCAATACCTAAAATTTTAGAAATTTCTTCATTAACCAAGCGACTTGTTGGCATAAATATAATATCTTTATCATACCATGCACTGCCATCAAAAATCATTGATATGATAGTTGCTTCGGCACTTTGGCCTTGAAAGGTTGTGTTTTTGTATATTTTTTCTAAAACTTCCATAGCTAAAGTATTAAAAGGAACCATTCTACCATCAGGTTTTTGCACTACTAAAGAAGCAAGTTCTTTAGCATGTGTTTCATCTACCTTGATGGGTTCATTTGCATAAGTATTTTGGCTTGCAAAAAAAACTAATATAAATGTCAATATCGCACTTGTTTTTTTCAAGGTGTCTTGATTGATTAATTTAGCTAAAGTCCTAAATCTTGAATGAGGATTTAAAATATTTAAAAACATTCCTAATGTAAGTAAAAAATATCCAATATATGTAGGAATTTTACCCGGATCTTTATTAACTGAAAGTATGGTGCCAAGCTCATCTTGATCATAAGAACTTTGGTAAAATCTATAACCTTGATAATCTAAAACATTATTCATAAAAATCTTATATTCTAATTTTTGTTCGGCATTATCAATTTCCACATAACTTGCATAAGACATAGGCGACATCGAGCCAGGATAGCGTTCTAGCTCAAAGTCTTTTAAGTACATTTCAAATGGCATTTCTATTCCTTTAGGACCCCATCTTAAAAAGAAAGGTTGACCTGCTACATCAATACGGATAGGCGAGTTGTATTCTATTAGGAAAACTTCTTTAGATTCTCCTTTATAGCTTAATTTTAATTTTAAAGCATTAATAGCATTTTCTGAAAGTTGAGTTGGCATATATTTAGTGCTTTGTGCAAAGTCTTTGAAATTATTTAATAAAGAATTATTCCAGTATTTTGCCTCACCAAATAAAGAAATCAAAGCATTGCGTCCTAGCTCTATCCAACTATTTTTAAACCAAGTAAAAAAGCTTTCATCTTGAGCTTGATTAATACCTTCTAAGGTTTTTTTACCATGTAAAGAAGCAAATTTTACCACTAAATTAATATCATTAAAAGAATATAATCTTAAATCTTTAGCTTGTGCTTTTTGATTGGCTTTTAAAATGTTTTCTTTACCATCACTCATTGACATGTATTTTAAATTAAAATCAGCACTAAGCTTTAGATCTTTATCAATTTTTATATAAGGACTTGGAACAGAGTCGTTTAAAAATGCTATATTGACACCATTGATATTTTTTATATCCCCTGCTTGAAAAAGCAATTCTTTAGATTCGTTATTTTGTGAAAGCATTAAAGATAAAAGAGGAGCAGAGTTGTTATCATCGATATAAATTTCTTTTGCATCTAAAATCAAATTTTCATATGAAATTTGAGCTTTTTCATCGGGTAGTATTAAATCAAATGAAAAATCATTTACAAAAGGTAAGGTGGCAATATATTCAGATTTTGCAGCACTATATACTTTATCATCTTTTAAGGTTGCTATGTAGATATAACTTTTTGAGGTTTCAATGATATTATTTTTTTCGTTTTCCCTAATGTGTAAATTTCCTTCAAATCCCATATATCTAGTCATAGCTGAACCTAGTAATATAAATAAAAATGAGATATGAAAGATTAAAAGCGGTATTTTTCTCTTGTTAAACATTTTATATTTAAAAAGAGCTGTTAAAAGATTGATTCCTAATATGAGCTGTATAAAGCCAAACCAAGATGTTCCATATATCATGGCCCATGCTGTTGGAGTATTGTAAGCACTTTCTATAAAAGTAGCTAGAGCGCAAAATAGGGCAAAAATTAAAAATAAAAAAATAGAAATTTTTATATCCCCAAAAGCTAAAAGTTGTCTTCTCATGATTTAAGCTCCAAGGTATTTTTTTCTAATCTCATCATTACCGATAAGATCTTTTGCAGGTGCATGCATAGCGATTTTACCATTTTCTAGAACATAAGCATAATCGCTGATTTTTAAAGCTGAAAACGCATTTTGTTCCACTAATAAAATAGTAATACCTTCTTCTTTTAATTTGACTATAATATCAAAAACCTCTCCAACTATTTTTGGAGCAAGCCCTAGCGAAGGTTCATCTAGCATTAAAAGTTTTGGCTCACTCATAAGAGCTCTTGAAATAGCTAGCATTTGAGCTTCTCCACCACTTAGGGTTCCTGCAAGGGCATTTTTTTTATCTTTTAATCTTGGGAAAAGTCTATACATTTGATTTTTCAAATGTTCATAGTTTTCTGCATTATTAAAAGCACCAATTTTTAAATTTTCTTCTATAGTGAGATTTATAAAAACTCTTCTTCCTTCAGGTACCAATGCTATACCTTTTTGTACTAAAGTATGAGGTAAATGTCTTTGAGTGTCATAACCTAAAAAACTTACTTCACCAGTTTTTTTAACACAATTTAGCATTGCATTAAGTGTTGATGTTTTTCCTGCACCATTTGAGCCTATCAAGCTAACTATACTTCCTGTTTTTATGGTAAAATCTATACCTTTAACAGCTTCTATTAAGCCATAATAAACATGTAAATCTTTAACTACTAGCATTAAAATCTCCCAAATATGCACTAATTACTTCAGGATTTTGAACAGCATCACTTGGCTTTCCTTCAAAAATAGTCTTACCATAATCAAGCACCATAACCCTATCGCAAAGCTTATTTACAAATTTCATATCATGCTCAATAAGCAAAACGCTGATTTTTTTATTATTTCTTATATCAAAAATCAATTCGGCTAAATCATCGCTTTCTGTTGAATTCATACCTGCTGCTGGTTCATCTAACAATAAAAGTTTAGGGTTTGTTGCTAAAGCTCTTGCTATTTCAACTTTTCTTTGTTGTCCATAACTTAAACTAGTGGCCCTTTCATCAGCCAAATGAGTAATATTGAGTTGTTCTAAAATTTCATAAGCTGCTTTTTTTGCATTTTTTTCTGCTTTGGAGAATCTTCCCAAATGTAAAAAAGCTTCAAAAATATTATATTTAATACTCTTATCAAAACCAATTAATACATTTTCTAAAACACTCATGCTAGAAAAAAGTCTAATATTTTGAAAAGTTCTTGCTATGCCTAGATGAACTATTTTGTGCGGCTTTAAATGGTCAATCTTTTTTCCTAGAAAAAATACTTCTCCGCTGCTTGGTTTATAATTTCCTGTAATAATATTA
Source organism: Campylobacter sp. IFREMER_LSEM_CL1085 (assembly GCF_025772235.1). NCBI lineage: Bacteria > Pseudomonadati > Campylobacterota > Epsilonproteobacteria > Campylobacterales > Campylobacteraceae > Campylobacter > Campylobacter sp. IFREMER_LSEM_CL1085. The sequence continues at coordinate 13,538 of NZ_JAKMRU010000024.1, forward strand.
AATAGTGTCGTTTTTCCTGCACCATTTGGACCTATAAGTCCAAAAATTTCGCTTTCTTTTATAGTAAAAGAAGTATTTGTTATAGCACTAACTCCACCAAAATTTTTATGGATTTTTTTAAGCTCTAAAATCATTTTTTATTCCTTTTAGAAAACTTAAATAAAATATCTGTTAATTCTTTATCACCCATTATTCCTCTTCTTGCAAAAAGCATTACTAAAATCAATATAACAGAAAACACAACCATTCTAAGACCAGGCATAGCAGGAGTTTCATAACCAAAAATATTCATACTCTCATCTAAAAATCTTAAATACTCACTTCCACCTATTACTAAAATAGCTCCTATGATAGCACCAGTAGTTGAACCTAAGCCGCCTAAAACAATGATGATTAAAAGCTGAAAAGTAAATAAAAAGTCAAATTGTTCAGGTGAAACTGAAGCTAGTGCGCAAGCTAATAAGCCTCCTCCAACACCTTCTAAAAATGCTGAAGTACTAAAAGCTAAGGTTTTAATATTAAAAGTGTTAATACCCATTGCTAATGCTGCATCTTCATCATCTCTTACAGCTTTCATGGCTCTACCAAATTTTGAACTAACAATATTTAAGATGATAATAACAGAAAATATAGCAATCCCACCACTCCAATATAAGGTAGTATGTTTAGGAATATCGTTTAAGCCCAAAGAGCCATTTGTAACAGAAGCAAAGTTAATTGCCATAAGCTTGATAATAATTCCAAAGCCTAGTGTTACAATAGCTAAATAATCTCCTCTAACTCTAAATACTGCAAAGGCTAAAACTAAAGATAAAAGCATAGCACAAACCCCAGCAGCAAGTAAAGCTACAATAAAGCTTGGCGAATGAATCATCAAAATAAAACTACTTGGATCCTCTAAAGAAAACTGATCGATTTTGCTTTCACTTGTAAGTAAAACTAAGGCTGCAACATAAGCTCCTATAGCTACAAAACCATTTGGCTCTAATGAAAATTGTCCTGTAACTCCATTGATAAGATTATAACTTACCGCTAAGATTACAAAAATAGCAATATTGCTTAAAATTCCTATTTTATAATCGTTAAAAAAATAAGGAGATATAAAAAGAAAAGCAAGCGCTATAATAAAGAAACTTAAATGTGTAATTTTTCTTGCAATCATTTTAAAACCTACTTTTTTCAAAATTAATACCCAAAATTCCAGTTGGTTTAAAAAGTAAAATTAATACCAAAAAGATAAATGCAAATGCATCTTTAAAACCAGAAAGATCAGGGAAAATAGCAACAACAACAACCTCTGTAAAACCTATAATCAAACCACCTAAAACTGCCCCAGCAACAGAACCAATACCACCTAAAACAGCAGCGCCAAAGGCCTTAAGTCCTATAAGAGTTCCCATGCTAGGTTCAACAGAAGGATAACTAACAGCCCAAAAAATACCACCAATAGCAGCTAAAGCTGAACCTAGTGCAAATACAATAGCGATAATACGATTTGCATCAATTCCCATTAAATTTACAGTATGAATATCAAAAGCTAAAGCTCTAATAGCAATGCCATATTTGCTTTTATAAAGTATGAATAAAACCACTAATAATATAAAAAATGTCAAAATAGGCACTAAAATACTATTAACACTAATGCTGATATTATTAAAATTAATCACTGTTTCAAGATAACTTGGTACAGGAAAATACTTTGGTGTTGAGCCAAATAAAACATTAAATACATTTTGTATTAAAAAACTTATACCTATGGCTGTGATAAGTAAAGAAATTCTAGGTGCTTTTCTTAAAGGTTTATAAGCTACTCTATCAATAGCTATACCTAAAGCTGCTGCAAATAACATAGCTAAAGAAAGAGCGCCTAAGAAAGGTACATTCATGCTTGTAACACAAAATAAAGCTGAATATGCACCCACCATCATAATATCACCATGTGCGAAATTAATCAGTCTTAAAACACCATAAACCATTGTATAGCCTATAGCAATAAGTGCATACATACTGCCTAAACTAAATCCATTTATAATTTGCTGTAAAATTAAAGAACTATCCATTGAACCTCTTAAATTTTTATTTATGGTAGAATCGAGTCTTTATAAACTTGCTTTTGATTCTCTATTGATTTTATAACAATTGAGCGCGTGGCATTACCTGTTTTGTCTATACTAATCACCCCGCTAACACCTTCAAATTTAGAAGTAGCATGAATGTTGTTGTTGATACATTCACTATTGAAATCATTAACACATTTTTGCATAGCTTCAAAGATTACAAAATATGCATCTGCACCCATAGCTGTAAAATTTGGAACTTCTTTGCTTTGTTTTTCTTTTTCATAGGCTAATATAAAGTCTTTTGAAAGCTCTGTTGGAGGGTTATTATAATCAAAACTATCTGTAAATAAATATCCTTCTGCTGCATCTTGAGCTAGATTGATAAAAGTTTCATCGGCAACTCCATCTGCTGAACCCATAGGAATATTAACACCCATTGCTTTTGCTTGACGTGCGAACAAAGAAGCCTCAGTGTAATATACTGGAAGATAAATAAAATCAGGTTTTAAATTTTTAACTTGAGAAAGTATAGCTTTAAAATCTTTATCGCCTGCTGTAATTCTAAATTTATCTAAAATTTTTCCACCTTGTTTGTTAAATTCTTTTTCAAAGGCCCTAGTTAAACCTAAAGAATAATCTGCACTTTGATCGCTAATTATCACAGCTTTAGTGTAATTTAACTTATTTTTTACATAAGTAGCTAAAGACGAGCCTTGAAAGCTATCCATAAAACAAACTCTACTGGCATATGATTTTTTATTTAAAATTTTATCAGCAGTAGCTGCAGGAGCAACCACTGGTATCTTTTTTTCCTCGCCAATTCTTATCACTTGTAAAGTATTAGCTGTTAGCATTTCTCCAATAAGTGCATAAGCTTTATTTTGCGAAATTAATCTTGTGCTAGCATTTGCACTTTCTATTTTATCACCTTTTGTATCTACTACAACAAGATTTACCTTATCACCATTACTTAAAGTATTTTTCATAGAATTTGCAATTTTCACTCCATCTAAAGCACTTTGACCATAAGCTGCAGTAGATCCTGTTAGAGGTAAAACTACGCCAATGTTAATTTCTTTTGCCTGTATGATATTACAAGCTATGATAGACAATATAGCTATACTAATTTTTTTCATAGTTTAACCTTTCAAGGATTAATAATAGTTTTATAAACTTGTTTTTGTTCTTGTATTTCTTTTATAACTACAGAACGACTTGCATTGCCACTAGCATCTATGCTTATAACTCCACCTACGCCTTCAAAATTACTAGTAGAATGAATTTTTTCATTAATGCATTGTGCGTTAAGATTATTAGCACATTCATTCATTGCATTTACCATTACATAATAAGCATCAGCTCCCATAGCAGAAAATGCTGGAAGCTCTTTGGTGCCATGATCTTTTTCATAAGCATTGATGAAATTTTTAGACAAAGTTGTTGGTGGATTGTTATAGTCAAAACTATCGGTAAAGATTACTCCATTTACAGCATCACCCCCAAGTTCAATAAATGTTTTATTGTTTACCCCATCACCTGCACTTAAAAGTTTATTAAAACCAACTGCTTTTGCTTGTCTTGCTATTAAAGCTGCTTCTGGATGGTAAATTGGCATATAAACAAAGTCAGGATTGATATTTTTAAGTTGTGAAACAATAGCTTTAAAGTCTTTATCGCCCGATGAGATAGTTAATTTTTTAAGTATTTTTCCGCCATTTTGTTTAAATTCTTTTTCAAAGGCTCTTGCTAAGCCTAGTGAATACACATTGCTTTGATCAACTATTACAACTACAGTTTTTAAATTTAAATCTTTATATGCATAGTTTGCAAATTTATCTCCTTGGAAGCTATCCATAAAACAAACTCTACTAGCGTAGCTTTTTTTATCCAAAAGTTTATCGCCTGAAGCAACAGGAGCTATTACTGGGATTTTCCTTTCTTCAGCTATAGATAAAACTTGCATAGTATTTGGTGTAACAGCTTCACCTATAAGTCCTAAAACTTTATCTTGAGAGATAAGTCTAGTGGTGGCATTTGCTGCTTCTATTTTATCACCTTTTGTATCTATGGCTATGATTTTAACATTATCTCCATTTTTTAAATTTGGATTTAAGGTATTAGCTAGTTTGATACCTTCATATACATCATTACCATAAGCCGCTAAAGCGCCAGTAAGTGGTAAAATAACTCCTATTTTTACTTCCGCAGCATAAATTGAACTAGCACAAAGCAAGCTAGCTAGCAGTAGATTTTTTCTCATGAAAACTCCTTTTTTTATTTTAAAAATGTATTATGTTTTGTTTTTGGTGTAGGTTCTTCTTCTAAAAGATCTTTTTGATTAAGCTCGATAGAAAAATTTTGCCCCTTTAAGTAAGCTATAATGTGATCCATATCACTTTCACTTAATTTTTTGGCGTATATGCTCATTTGAATGCTATCGCTTGATTGATCTTCAAAATATCCATTAGCATAGTCTTTTAAGGCACCTTTGATTTCTTCTGGACTTAAATCTTTAATAGCTTTTTTGCCATAAGAATTTTTTTCTCCATTTTCTCCGTGACAGGTGTTACATTTGTTTTTAAAATATATTTCTTTAGCTTTTTTTAAATCATAGCTAATATTATCATTAAAAGTATAAGTAAATAAAGACTTTACATTAAAAGCCATTAAAGAATTTATAAATAAAATACTAATTATAAATGAGCGTAACATAATATGCCTTTTTTAAATATAAATAAAGCTCGATTATATCTAAAAAAAATAAACAATTTTATCTCAATCTCACT